>CAYQUB010000070.1:0-6898 GCA_964420625.1 uncultured Bacteroidales bacterium
CGGGAAGGCGAGTATTTCCGGGAAGCCAAAGGGCTTTCCAAAGTGAATTTTCACCAAGCCATCGCTTGCAAGATCCGGCAGCGGATGATCAAAGAACCCCAGTTCGTTACCGAAGAATTGAAAACCATGTATCAAAAATATCGGGAGGATTAATGGATTCGCTTAAAAACATCGCCAAAATCATCAATTCAATGAAGGTCAAAGACGTAAGGATCTACAAAACCGGCCATTTGACGCCTTTCTACGATTACGCGATCGTCATGACCGCCCTCTCCGGACGGATGCTGGCTTCAGTCGTCAATCATCTTCGCCAAGGGGAGGACGAAGGCCTGATCCACATTCGCGGCGTGGAGGGAAAGCAAAGCGGTAGTTGGTTTTTGGCCGATTTGGGGGATGTGATCATTCACGTCTTTACCGCTGAAGAGCGGGAACGTTACGATTTAGACAAACTATGGAAAGACCTTCCTCAAGTTGACCTCGCTGATTTGATCTGAAACCTAAAAGCCGAGTTTGCGCTCTGTTTTTTTGGGGGATTTTCTTAACAAACAAAGATTGGCATGTTATAATGATAAACAGGTTGGAGGAAAAATATGAACTGCATATTCGGAATTGACGTTGGGGGAACCGAGATCAAAATCGGTAAATTCTATCAGAAGCGTTTGGTTTTGAAGACCTCGATCCAAACCAAGTTAAGCGATGGGGGGAGCCATATTTTTTCCGATATTTTTTTTAAAATTGATGAGTTGACTCAGGGCGATACGGTTGAAGGAATCGGCATCGGCGTTCCCGGGCCGGTCGTAGACGGGGTCGTTTTGGGGGCGCAAAACCTCAATTGGAAGCGCGTCGAAGCGAAACGGATCCTCAAAGAGCGTTATCCGAATTGCGAGATCGCGGTGCTAAATGATGCCAACAGCGCCGCGCTGGGAGAAATGGACCAGGGCGGAGCCAGGAAATACCAAAATTTTGTTTTCATGACCATCGGGACCGGGATCGGCGGCGGGATCGTCATTAACGGTCAGCTGGTGGAAGGGGCAACCGGCTCTTCCGGGGAAATCGGCCACATTCGCGTGGCTTTTGAGAATGAACGGCTCTGCACTTGCGGATTATATGATTGCATCGAGCAATACGCCAGCGCCACCGGCATCGTCAAAACCGCCAATTTGCTTCGCCATGGGCGCCAGACCGTCCTGAACACCATTGAAGTCACTTCCAAAAACATTTTTGATCACGCGAAACTGGGGGATGAAGTCTGCCTGGAAACAGTGGCCCAAATGATCGAGAAATTGGCGACCGCGACGGCGGCCATTGCGAACATCATCAATCCGGAAGCCATTCTGATTGGCGGTGGGGTAAGCAAAGCCGGAAAATTTTTACTCACCAGATTGCAAAAACGATTTCGCGAACTGGCTTTCTACTCGGTCCGGGATACGGAATTTGGCTTGGCGGAACTCGGAAACGACGCCGGAATATACGGCGATGGTTTTGCGGCGCGCAAAAAAATCTATGGAAGTTAAAACTTTTGTTTCGGACATCCTCGGCGCGAATTGTTATTTGCTTTCGGACGGGATCAAAGCCATCGTCATTGATCCTTGCGTCAGTTACCAACGGGTCTTCAAAAATGAAAAAGCATTGCTCGCCGGAGTGATCATCACGCACGGGCACATCGATCACATAAACGAATTATCTTCCTATTTATTCAAGGACAACATCAAAATCTACATGCACAAGAAATGCGAAGAAAAACTGGCGGATTCGCAAAAGAATTATTCCGCTTTTTTTGAAGAAAGATGGTCCTATGACATCCAAGACGACCAAAAATGCTTTGTCCATGATCGTTCCGAGATCGAGGTTTTAAAAGAAAAACTAATGATCATCGAGACCCCGGGGCATACCGATTGTTCGATTTGCATTTTGACGGGGAACATGATGTTCAGCGGCGATACCCTATTCCGGGAGACGGTCGGGCGGACTGACCTTTATACCGGAAACTCTTGCAGCATGCAGCTTTCGATTGAAAAACTTCGCAATCTCAAACTTGATTACCAAGTCTTTCCCGGACATGGGAAACCAACCACTTTGAATTTTGAAAAAGAACATAACCGATATTTCATCAGGAGAAAAAATGGCAAAAATTGTTAAAAAAGAACATTTGAATTCCAGCGTGACTTTAATGGAAATTGAAGCCCCGGAGATCTCCAAAAAGGCTCTGGCCGGCCAATTCGTGGTATTGCGAGTCGATGACCACGGCGAACGGATCCCCTTGACGATCGCGGGATCGGACCCCCAAAAAGGAACCGTGACCATCATTTTCCAAATCGTTGGCCTAACGACCAATAAACTGAACCGCTTGGAAGCGGGAAGTGAGATCCTTGATTTTGTTGGGCCGCTCGGCAAACCCACCCAAATTTCCGGTTTGAAACGAGCTTGCGTGGTGGCGGGAGGAGTCGGGACGGCCATTTGCTATCCCATCGCCAAAGCTTTGCATCAACAAGGAACGGAAGTTGACATCATCATCGGGTTTCGAAACAAAGACTTGATCATTCTGGAAAAAGAATTCCGGAGTTTAAGCCAGCACACTTACTTTACGACCGATGACGGATCATACGAAAGAAAAGGGTTGGTCACCGAAGTCCTGAAAGAATTATTGGACCAAGGCATCCGTTATGACGAAGTTTTCGCCATTGGTCCCCTTCCCATGATGAAATATGTCAGTTTATTAACCAAGAAATATGATCAAAAGACCACCGTGAGCATGAATCCGATCATGATCGACGGAACCGGGATGTGCGGATGTTGCCGTCTGACCGTAAACGGAAAAACGAAGTTTGCTTGCGTGGACGGTCCCGATTTTGATGGCTTTGCCATTGATTATGATGAAGCGATCGCTCGCGTGCGGATGTACCAAAACGAAGAACGCGAGGCCAATTGCCGGTTGGTGAACAAAAATGAATAAAAAAACACCGATGAACATTCAAGATGCGGTAAAAAGAATTTCCAATTTTGATGAAGTGGCTTTGGGTTATACCGAAAGCGAAGCACTTTTGGAAGCAACTCGCTGTCTGAATTGTAAAAACGCGCCTTGCATCAAGGGCTGCCCCGTCAGCATCAATATTCCCGGGTGTCTAAGCAAATTACGCAGCCAGGACATTAACGGCGCCTATCAGATCATTTCCGAAGCCAATTGGCTTCCGGGAGTATGCGGCCGGGTTTGTCCGCAGGAAACGCAATGCGAAGCCGTTTGTGTCCGTGGAATCAAAGGGGAAGCCGTGGCCATTGGTCGGTTGGAGCGTTTTACCGCTGATCATGTCACCAAAAAAGAACTGAACTTTGTAAGTCAAACCAAAGGCAAGGTTGCCATTGTTGGCAGCGGTCCGGCGGGATTGGCTTGCAGCGGCGTACTGGGGAGCTTGGGTTATGAAGTCGACGTCTTCGAAGCCATGCAAAATTCCGGCGGAGTTCTGATTTACGGGATCCCGGAGTTCCGTCTTCCGAAACGAATTGTTCGGGAAGAGATCGAAAATCTGAAGAAACTGGGAATTAAATTCCAGGTTGATACGGTGATCGGGAAAACCCTGACCATTGATGATTTGTTTGAAAAGGGTTATGGCGCCATATTCATCGGAAGCGGAGCGGGACTCCCGAAATTCATGGACATTCCCGGCGAAAATCAAAACGGAGTTTACTCCGCCAATGAGTTTTTGACCCGAGTCAATCTGATGAAAGCCTATCAGCCCGATTATGACACCCCGCTGAAAAAAATGAAGCGAATCGCGGTGGTGGGCGGCGGAAACGTCGCCATGGACGCCGCGCGTTGCGCCAAACGTCTCCAGGCGGAAGAAGTATACATCATTTACCGACGCAGCTTCGAGGAAATGCCGGCTCGGGCGGAAGAAGTCGAACACGCCAAAGAAGAAGGAATCAATTTCCGGATCCTAACCAATCCGGTCCGCGTCATCGGCGACGAAGCCCATAATGTAAAAGCCATCGAGTGCGTGGAAATGGTTTTGGGCGAACCGGTTGCGAGCGGCCGCCGAAGCCCGATCGTCAAACCGGATTCCAATTTCGTTCTCGATGTCGACACCGTCATCATGGCGCTTGGAAATTTTCCCAATCCGCTTTTGGCGGGAGCCACCCCAGAGCTTAAAACCGATCGGCACGGTTGTCTGATCGTCGATGCCAATTTGATGACGACCATCCCGGGAGTATTCGCGGGAGGTGACATCGTCACCGGAGCGGCCACGGTCATTTTGGCGATGGGAGCCGGAAAACAAGCGGCTTTTGCCATCGACGCTTACCTAAATCAAAAAAAATAAATCGAGAAAGGGCTGGAAGCACTTCATGAACTTGATCGAACACGAAATACTAATCAACTGCCCAGTCCAAAAAACCTTCGGTTTTTTTACGGACCTAAAAAAAATAATTCAATCCTTTCCCAATGCCGAGCGATTGGAAAACGTCTCGGGCGGATTTGTTGGTGCGGGGACGAACCTGCTTTTCACTTTAAAAATTGACGGAAAACCCGTCAGCAGCATCATTACCATCAAAGAATTTGAACCCGAAAAACACATTTTGTTGGAAAACGACCGGATTTCCCTTTTAGAAACTTATTCTTACGTTTTTGAAGCGCTGGGGAGAAAAACCCGGATTTCGTTCAAGGGGGACATTACTTTTCATGCTTTCGACGAATTTGTTCAAAAACAAATATTGGAAGACATAATCAAGATGGATCTTGAACATTTGGAGCTGATCAAACAGTTGCTCGAGATTCCCGTTTAACCAAAGAGGTGCGATATTTCGCACTTCTTTTTAAAAAACTTAAAAATTAGCAAACACGACTTGACAGTGCTAACGAAAAGGTGTATAATATTTTTAGCATTCTGAGAAGCGGAATGTTAAGGAGACGCTATGTTATCTGCCCGACAAACTATGGTTTTAAAAGCCATCGTTGAAGAATATGTAAAAACCAATGAACCGGTGGGATCAAAGACACTGACGGATCGCCCGGAATTTTTGCTTAACGTTTCCCCGGCGACCATTCGCAATGATATGGCGGAACTTGAGCAATTGGGATTGATCCTCAAGACCCATACTTCCAGCGGCCGAGTCCCTTCCGAAGAAGGGTATCGGGTGTACGTGCAATCAATTCTCGATGAAAAAGATCATCAGATCGATTCATTCCCGCTGATTGACGAAATATTTGATCGCGACTTGATCAGCAGAGAACAGGCCATCAAAGAATCGATGGCTTTGGTTACCGAACTGACCAATTATGCGGCCGTAGTTTTGGGAACGGCCAGTTACAATGCGAAGATCCGCAAAATCCAGTTTATTTCGCTTTCGGAACGCCTTGCCGTCGTCATGCTGGTAACCGATCGGGGTTACGTGGAAAGCAAAAAGATAATTGTTCCCGAAAACATCAGTGTTCGGGATATTGAAAGAGTCATCGGTTTTTTGAATGAAATACTATGCGATTGCCCGATTTCCAAAATCGACGAAACGCTCAAGAAGCATCTTTCCGATCAAAAACTCAATGCTTACTTTGAATATTACGATGATTTGATTTCCGTTTTGATCCGCATGTTTACGGAAATGGTCAAAGACAAATACTTTTTGTCGGGCCAAAGCAACATGCTCAGCCAACCGGAATTTCAAAACATTACCAAAGTTCGGGAATTGCTTGAGGCCATCGAACATCAAGACATCATCAAAGCGGTCAGCGTCTCGCCAAGAGGAATAACCGTGCGGATCGGCCAGGAAAACCAGGTCCAGGCCATGAAAGATTGTACGGTGATAACCGTTCCCTATGAAATTGAAAACGGAGAGTTCGGGGCCATTGCGGTCATCGGACCGACCCGAATGGAGTACCAGAAAGTCATTCCGCTATTAGAGTACATCGCAAAAAGTATAAAGAAGGTAATATAAGAATATGAACAACCGTTATCGTGAAGAAGAAAAAGAAGAAAAAAAAGAGGAAACTCCGACTCCCAAAGACGTGACCAAGGAAACCGAAACCAAAGACGTGACCAAGGAAACCGAAACCAAAGACGTCAAAGAAATCAAAGGCGCCAAAGAGAAACTTAAAGCCGAACCCGTCATTCCGGTGATTGATCCGAAGATACCGGTCCTGGAAGCCGAGGTGGCAAAACTTCAGGAAGAAAACAAACAACTGAAGAATCAATATTTGCGAACTTTGGCGGATGCGGATAATTTCCGAAAGCGCATCAGCGAAGAACGCTTGCGTGAACGAAAATACGGCTCACAGTATATTTTGGAAAAGATGGTTGGAGTGATCGATATCTTCGATCGGGCCGTCAATGTAAAAACCGACGACGAGAAATTAAAACAGTTCTTGTTCGGATTTGAAATGGTAAATAATCAGCTAAAACAAATTTTGGATGATGAAGGGGTCAAAAAAATCCACTCGCTTCATCAAAAATTCGACCCAACCACTCAACACGCGGTTGACTTGGGTTATGATGACAAATTTGACGATGACATTGTCATCGCCGAATCGCAAACAGGTTACATGTACAAGGACCGGGTTTTACGACCCGCTCTGGTAATAGTAAATAAAAAAAAACAGGAGGAAAATGAATAATGGGAAAAATTATAGGAATTGACTTAGGAACAACCAACTCGGTCGTAGCCGTTATGGAAGGCGGCGAACCTAAGGTTATCGTCAACGCGGACGGAGGAAGAACAACGCCATCCGTCGTCGCTTTCAAAGATGGAGAGATCCAGGTCGGGGAGATTGCCAAGAGACAGACCATCACCAACCCCAGCACCGTTTCGTCCATCAAGCGGCTGATGGGTTCGAACGAACGCATCAACATGAATGGAAAACAATATACCCCGCAAGAGATCTCGGCGATGATCCTTCAAAGCATGAAGGCCACCG
>CAYQUB010000071.1:0-6879 GCA_964420625.1 uncultured Bacteroidales bacterium
ATGGACATTGCCTTTAACGGCGCCCCCGAAGAGGTCACCTACGGGTTCATTACCCAAATGGGTATCCGCCTGGAAATCGGAGAAGAACTTTCTACCTCATTGATGGCCATTTTGATTTTGGCAGGTACGGGAGTGCTATTTTACCTGATTTCGATACTTCGTTTAACGCTGAAGAAAAAATAAGCACAATCCCCAAAAACTGGTTGAATTTTTGGGGATTTTATGTTAAAATGCGGATATTATTGTGAAAAACGAGGTTTGAAATGTTACTGGCGCTAATTTTATTTGCCTGCATGTACGTACTGCTTTTGTTCCTTCCGAAATACCGAGCGATTACGGCTTTGGCATTCGCGGGGGTGTTCTTGATTTTGGAGATCATGCCAATCACCGAGGCTTTGGCCCCGGCTGATCTTAACGTCATTCTGATGATCTTTGGTACCATGGGAGTCGTTGGGCTTTTCATTGAATCCAAGATGCCGTCCAAACTGGCGGATCTGATCATCAAAAAGATGCCAAACGTCAAATGGACCATGGTCATTCTGGCTTTGTTCGCAGGAATCATTTCCGCTTTTGTAGACAACGTCGCGACGGTTTTGATGGTAGCTCCGGTAGCCATGACCGTCTGTAAAAAACTGAAAATCTCTCCGGTTCCAAGCATCATCGCCATCGCCGTTTCCTCCAACCTGCAAGGGGCCGCCACCCTGGTCGGCGATACCACTTCGATCATGCTGGGCGCGGAAGCCAATATGAACTTTTTGAATTTCTTCTTTTTCCAAGGAAAAATCGGAATTTTCTGGGTGGTTGAAGCTGGCGCTTTAATTTCCATGTTCATCCTGCTTTGGCTCTTCCGAAAGGAAACCACAACGGTCGAGGGCGGAGAAGTAACCGAAGTCAAGGATTATGTTCCGTCATACTTATTGTTGGGAACCATCCTGTTGCTCATTGTGGCGTCTTTTATTCCGGTACTGTCCGAAGCGACGCACGGAATGATCAACGGTATCATTTGCGTTTCGCTGTTCCTCATCGGAATCGTTCGCAAGACGATTGTGAAAAGAGACGGAAGAGCCCTCTGGGGTGCCATCAAGGAAATTGATTATACCACTTTGCTATTGTTGCTCGGATTGTTTACCGTCATCAACGGCATTGATTACGCGGGAGTTGTAACCGCGATCGGCGAATTGTTTGTAAAGATCAGCGGGGATAATCTCTTTGTCGTTTATACTTTGATCGTGTGGGCATCGGTCATTCTGTCCGCCTTCATCGATAACATTCCGTACGTTGCGACCATGCTCCCGGTTGCCACCGCCATCGCCGCCACCATGGGCGTTGATCCTTACGTTTTGTATTTCGGGCTCTTGATCGGCGCGACTTTGGGAGGCAACATGACTCCGATCGGCGCTTCCGCGAACATCGCGGGCATCGGCATTCTTCGCAAAGAAGGATACGAAGTCAAAAACAAAGATTTCTTCCGAATCGGGATTCCGTTTACGTTATCCGCCGTCATCGCCGGATATGTCCTGATTTGGTTGATCTGGGCTTAAAAAATAATCAAGGATTTTTTGAAAGTAAGCAGCCGCAGAAATGCGGCTCTTTTTCAGATGTTGATTGATTGCTTCTTTTCCATCCGAAACGCAAAAAAATTTTAAAGAAAGTGGCAATTTTCACAAATTACGAGTTGAATTTTTCTTCCGTTAGGAGTATAATGCTCCATCATAATGAGGAAATAATATGAAGTTATTAGTATATGTCATGAATGACGTGGCTCTGCTTGATGAATTTGTCCATGAGCTTAAGGAGAAAGGAATCAAAGGAGCGACCATTATCAATAGCACCGGAATGGGAAGGAAATTGATCGAAAACGAGGATTATGACATCATCGGTTCATTAAAATCTTTGTTTGACATTCCGCGTCGGGATTCGCGGGTCATCCTGATGGTTTTGGAAGATGAAAAAGTTCAGACCGTTTTGGACCTCATCGAAAAACTGGCGGGGGATCTGACCAAGCCGAATTCGGGAATTGTGTTCACTTTGCCAATTGATTTTGTAAAAGGTTACAAAAAGCAGTAGGTAAACCAAATGAATCTAGAAGTATTGCTTTACGCTGGAATAGTCCTGGTAACGGGGCTTCTTTTTGGTAAACTCGCCAAATATTCTCATCTTCCCAATGTCACCGGTTACCTGATCGGCGGTCTTTTGATCGGACCGAGCGTTTTTGGTCTGATCAGCAGCGAAAACATTGCCTCGTTGGGGATCGTCTCGAATGTTGCTTTGGGATTCATTGCTTTTTCCATCGGCAATGAATTAAAAGTAAGTTATTTCAAACAAGTGGGAACCCGACCGATCATCATCGCGATATTCGAATCCCTTTTCGCGGTCGTGGCCGTTTTTGGCGGTTTGATGATTTATTATGCGATCGTTCGCGAACTGACCCTCGCCAACATCCGTTTTGCCTTGGTTTTATCATCGATCGCCGCCGCTACGGCTCCGGCGGCCACGCTGATGGTTGTTAGGCAGTACAAAGCCCAAGGACCGCTGACGGACATGCTCATGAGCGTTGTAGCTTTGGATGACGGAACCGCCATCATGCTGTTTGGAATTTGCGTGGCCATTTCCAATGCTTTGGGAGGCGGCAACGGCGACGTTTCAACCTTAATGATGATTTGGGAACCAATTTGGGAGATCATTTTCTCTTTGGGGATCGGCGCCGTCTTCGGAGTGCTTTTGACCTTAGCTTGCAAATGGTGGACCGGCCGCGGAAACCGCATCAGCCTGACCATCGCCTTGGTTTTCTTGACTTTGTTTTTAACGGATTATTTAGGGGGATCGACCCTTCTGGCTTGCATGGCCATGGGCGGAATATTTGCTAATCTCAGCCAAAAATATGATGAAGTCAACGGATTGATTTATTTCATTACGCCGCCGATTTTCATGATGTTCTTCGTTTTAAGCGGAGCGGAACTGAAACTTTCGATTCTGTCAGCGGTGAGAGCCGTGGGGATTGTTTATTGTTGGTTCCGGGTTTTCGGAAAAGTGTTCGGGGCTTGGTTTGGATCGAAAATAACGAAAGCGGAAAGTAAGATCGCCAAGTACTTGGGATATGCCCTCATTCCTCAAGCCGGAGTGGCCATTGGGTTAAGCCTGGTGGCGACGCAGGTGCTCAATCCGGAAATGGGTTCGCAGATCCGAACCATCGTTCTCGCGGCTACGCTGGTTTATGAACTGATTGGACCGATAGCCACCAAAATTACTCTCAAGAAAGCTCAAGAAATTACAACCGGAGAATGAATAAATGGCCGGGAACGAAAGTTCCCGGCCTTTTAAATATCCGTGTTTTTCGAATGTTTATTTTACTTAACAAGTTGCAAGCGCTTCTCAATGGGCCAGGCAAATCGGCAGCAGTGCTTTGGATCATAGTTTCACCCAATGTCCAAAAACAAAAAAATCACGTTTTGCACGTGATTTTAATTTCAGATGGTGCTCCTGCTAAGAATCGAACTTGGATCTGAGCATTACCATTGCTCTGTTTTGCCATTAAACTATAGGAGCGAGAGACGATGAATATTATATCAAAACATTCTTCATATTTCAATATGTTTTTTCATTTTCTCCGGAAAACCAAAGGCCCAGAAATTATTTTCCTGATAAGGCAATAACCGATTCTCGTCTTGCAATTGGTCGCAAATAGTGTATAATTAGATTAAGAACGACCCCTATTTTTTCAAGGAGAGAAGCGATGAAGTCTTTTACCGTTAAAATAACGATTCTATTTTCCGTCATCTTGGCTATCGTCGCTTTTGTTGCTTACGCCACTTACGCGACCATCAGCACCCGGTTTTTGGAATCAAAGGCCAGCGAAAACATGCTTTATGTCAATCAAAAGGTCGCCGCGGCGGTGGATCTTCAGTTGGGCTACGATTATGGCAAACTGACGGATATCATTGCGGGCCTTGATCCTTTGGACGGCGATTTGGCCGATCAGCTGGAGGCTCAGAAGGCCAGCATTTCCGTCGGAGACATCCATTACGATGCTTTTGGGAAAGTCTATGCGGACCGTTATGAAATCGGCGGCTCGACTTTCCTATACAATTTCGATTTCATCAACACGGACTTTTTTGATCAAAACATTGCGATCTATTCTTATGGCGATGCTTTTACGGACAATACCGATTCGACTTTGCGATGTTTTTTCAAAATCGGCGGCATCATTGCCGTCTTTGATGCCATTGATTATTTCGATCCGATTTTTCTGAACGTGGAAAATATTCCTGTCAATCAGTACTTCATCATCAGCGGGGATGGCTTGATCAGTTTCCAAAGCGACCACGCGACCGCCAAAGACAAACTTTTCGAAAATTATATCCGGGGTTACGGGGATGAGGGGACCATCGATTTGATTCTGGCGGATTTAAGCACCGGGATTTCCGATGTGAAGACCATTAATTTTGATGGGGAACGGACCTTCTTGGCTTACTCCCCTTTGTCCGCCGAATTTTCCAGCCGCCATTTGTTTGTTGTGCATGCCTTTGCTAAAAAGGATGTCATGACTTCGATGGCGTATCTGATCACCACTTTGGTGATCGTTATGGCGGTGGTTTTAATCGCCTTCGCCATTTCTTTGTTTGGGATCTACCATGTGCTTCGGACCAAAAACTCCGATGTTGAAGTCGCACGATTGGTTTACTACTATTCGAAACCGTATATTTTTCGGGTAACGGCGCGGGGAAAGATCAGTTACATTAACAAGACCGCCAAAACCAATATTCAATCCTATCGTGACTTCAAAAAGGTCAGCGATCTGAAGGCTGACACTGGGGGATCCGAGATCCTGTCGATGATCAAGAAACAGATTTCGTTTACCGCGGTCTTTACTTCCGTGGCCAACCAAGATATTTTTATTCGTTTCATTCCGCTAAAATCCGGATTTGGGCACTATCTTTTGGGTGAGGACATTACCGAGCGGGAGAAAGATTATTTGTATAACCGGAACATGGCTTTGTATAACAAAACCACCAAATTACCGAATAAAAACTTCCTGCTCATGAAGCTCAAAGCTCTTTTTTCCAATGTCACATTCTTGAATGATAAGAACTCCCTAGTGGCCTTTGACATTACCTCGTTTAAGAGCATCAACAATTTGTTTGGCATGAAAATCGGCGATGAAGCCCTGATCAAACTTTCTGTCATCGTGGGCGATGCTCTTGTTGGGAAAAAAGCCATGCTATTTAATACCGACGCCGATAACTTCATAGTTTTATTTGAGAAGGTTGAGAAGTTTGAAGACGTCAAACTATGGGTCGAAAGCGTTCTGACCACCCTGGAAAAACCGGTCCAGATTCAAAACAACTTGCTTATTCTCGATGTCAAGATGGGCATCTTCAACATTGAAGCCGATCTTTACAACAACCTGACCCCTTCCATGGCTTATGATCATGCGATGATTGCCCTAAAACGGGCCAAGAACTCCCGAAGATCAAAATTCATCACTTATGATTTGGGCCTGGGTCAATTCATCACCCGGGAGCAGATCATGGAAACCGACTTGGTCAAAGCCATTCAAGAGCATGAATTTGTCATGTTTCTTCAGCCGCAGTATGACAACAGCAACGGCCGGATCGTGGCATTTGAAGCGCTGATTCGTTGGAACAACCCGAAATACATTTTGGAATCTCCGGCTTACTTCATCGAATTGGCCGAACAGAACAATCTCATCATCGAAATCGGAAAATTCGTCATCAAGGAAACCTTCCGGATGGCGAAAGAACTCGAAAAATTCGGGGTCACGATCTCCATCAACATTTCGCCGGTGCAGCTTCTTCAAGCCGGATTCGTCAACGAAATCGTGGAAGCTTTCGAAGAAGCGCAGTTGCAGGCCCATGCCATTTCCATCGAGATCACCGAAACTTTCTTGATGACCAACTTCGATGCGGTCATTGATAAATTGAAACTGCTGAAAAACAGCGGTTTCAACATCCATCTTGATGACTTCGGAACCGGATACAGTTCCATGCTTTATCTGAAAGACTTGCCCATCGATACCATCAAGATCGACAAGGAATTCGTCCGCCATCTCAATACGGACAAGTTCTCCCGTACCATTGTATCCAAAGTCATTTCGATGGCCCGAAGTTTGGACCTTGACGTCATCGCCGAAGGGGTGGAGGACGAAAAACAGAACCTGTTTTTGTTCAAAAGCGGATGCCATATCATTCAAGGCCACTTAATCAGTCCGGCCGTGCCGATGGCAGTTGCCGTTCAGCTCATTAAAGAGTATAATATCGATAAGACCAAAGAACTGAAAATCAAAGTCAAAGAAAACCGGTCCTTCTAAAGGAACGTAATTGTGAATCAAACGAGGTGATCTCATGTTTTTAGCAAATTTCAGCGAGGGCTCATACATCTTTTTATCCTTGATCTGCGTCGTGATCTCGGTAGCAGCCGCTTATTTTTTGGTGAAAGCAGTCCTTCGCGAACGGATCAAATACCAAGATGAGAAAGCCGTTCTTCTGGAGGGAGTCCTTACGAAAGCCGAGCTGAGCAATTCCATCAGCGGCTTCATTCAGAAAGCCACTTTGGAAACGACATTTTCGCTGATCTATGTCGACTTGGACAAATATACCGACATCATCAATGCCTTTGGAGAGAAGGAATCCGAACGAGCTTTGGAAAAAATCGCGGAGAACATAAACAAAGTCCTTCCCAGACGGGTGCAGATGGCCCGGATGCGGGGGGATGAATTTCTGATTTTCATGCGAAGCGAATATGACCGCATCCAATGTCTGGAATTGGCCAAAAAACTGCTTGAAGTCGTCCGAACCCCGGTCAAGATCTACAGCGACACGTTCATCAACGTGACCGCCAGCATCGGGGTTTGCTTCTTCC
>CAYQUB010000072.1:0-6826 GCA_964420625.1 uncultured Bacteroidales bacterium
TAGCTGGAAATTCTCCGCCGTGATCTTGGGGATCATGCTGATCAGTGCCGTGATCATAAATATATATCCAACCATTGACCCCAATCATACCGGAATCCTGACCGGAATTCATTTGCCCCTCTTTTTGTGGCTGATAATCGGCGTCACCTATATCGGTTCGGAATGGAAAGAAAGCCAAGGCCGAATGAACTTCATCCGTTTTACCGGGGAAGCCTTCATCTATGGGGTTTTGATCACATGCGGAGTCGGCGTCCTTTGTGCCTTTACTTTGTTGATTTTTAGCGCCATCGGAATTGACTTGGAGGGGTTTGTTTTCGATTATCTTTTGATATACGGAATGTGCGCCGCCGTAATGATCACTCTGTATTTGGTTGAAGCCAAGAAAAGCATCGTGGAAAACTTTGCTCCGATATTGGCTAAAATATTCAGTCCGCTTTTCCTGATCACCATGGTCGTTTTTTTGATCGTCATGATTTTTACCGGGAAGAGTCCATTCGTCGATCGCAATTATCTGATTGGTTTTGACCTGATGCTGGCATTGGTCCTGGGTCTGAGTCTCTATACCATTTCCGCCCGAAACCTGCAAGAAAGAAAAAACATCTTTGATTACCTGAACTTGGCTTTGATCATCACGGCTTTGATCATCGATTTGGTCGCTTTGATCGCCATAATGGAAAGGTTGCAGAACTTCGGAATTTCTCCGAACAAGGTGGCCGCGCTTGGGGAAAATCTGGTCCTTTTGGTCAACCTGGTTCTTCTTTCCATCCAATATATTCGTTATTTTAGAAATAAAATTGAATTTGTACAAATTGAGAAATGTCAAACCTCTTACCTCAATGTCTATGTGGTTTGGTTGGCCATCGTGGCCTTTGTATTTCCTCTATTGTTTGGCTTTGTTTAAAAAACTCCCAACATCAAGTATAAATGAAAAAATTTCACACGAAAGTGGGGAGCGGACATGTGTCTCCCGGAAATCACCAAAGGGAAAGCGGTTATTTTGCTTTCCCTTTTTCTTGAATAATCATTTGATCAACCCTTTAAGAAACATTAGAATGCTTGCTTTCATATCTTCATAACTTTCATCCAACCATTTATTAATTGGATTGGTCGCATTTTTGGAAAAAAGTTATCATTCAATGTTTTATTTACCAAGTCATAAATATCATCAAAAGATTTTATATTTCTGATTGGCAAAACATTTTTAAGAAATCTTTCTGTTTTTGTTTTATCAAGTCCATTTTTGTTGATAAGGTAAAACATATCTGCGATATCTTTATACCTTGTTGATAATGGGCCGTGTTGCAAAAGCGAAATAAGTTTTTCCCCAAAAATCTGTTCGTTTGGATTTACAAGCAAGCTAACATGAACAGTGTTTGAACTTAAAAAGAAAGAAAAATTTTCCTGTTCAATACTAAATTGGGTGTGCACGCCAATATCTAATTTTATGGAGATGTTTGAGATTCCATCATCAATTTTTAAGTTCACTCTTTTACCGTGGTAATTTTGTTGACGAAGTTCTTCAATGGGCTTACTAATTTCCAGTTTACAACCATCATCTACTTCATTTAACAAAATAATAAACTTTTTTAAACTATCATCACTGATTGAATATCTTATTAAATCGATATCAATGTCCGCTGTTGTCCTTCGAATATTACCGGATTTATAAAACATCACAATCCCACCCTTAAGGGTAACATTGTCTTTCACCGTTGAACACGCCAATTTTTTTAAGATAATATCCTGAGCAGTCTTATTTCTTGCTTTAACGAAAGAATAACCCTCATTAACATAAAAATTTACTATCTCATTTATTGTCATTAATTCACTTCCTCCATAATAATCTTAAAATATGAATCCCCATGTATAAAATGGGATAAATATTCTTTGATCTTATTACCATTTAATTCGTCAGTTATCTTCCGATAGGCTTTGATAATCTCTTTATAATAATCAAGTGGAAATTGATTTTTAAATCGAACAAGTTCAATCAATAATCTTTCTTTATCATAAATAGAAATTGGTCCGTCCTCTAAATCAATCTTTGTTTTTCCCAAATAAAATATATGATCTAATTGATAGCTTTGAACAATCTTAACATCATTTATGTTATAAGAATCTTGTAAAGTTGCAAGATGGTATTTCTCTGGTAATACGTCAGTAAGATCAAACAAGTAAAAGGCGGAGTTTAAAGTAAATATGGCTTGAGGATATTTTTTTGATATGACAGATTCATACGAAATAATTCTTTTATCTGAAAAAATATTAAAGCCGATTTTAAAGATTACTCCTTCTCCAATCTTTTTTTTAATCATATATTTTGTTTTATAAATTTTTAACAAATCATTAGTATCATAAATCATAAATTTACCTCTTGTTTAATTGACTGTATTTTACCTCTTTGTCCGTTCTTTGTCAAGTAGTACGGATTTAAAAATAAAAATATCAAAAAGGTTTGGTAAGCAGCAACAAATGATGAAAATGTAAATCTTTTGAAAAAATTTTTTTGGTTAAATATGCAACAAATCACATTTCCTAGAAAATAAACCAAGAAGTTGCCTTAAAATTGAAAAAACTTTGACACAAAAACAAACTTGTTTGCCTTGGTATCAAAGTTCTTGTTTTCAAATGGTGGAATAGAGGGGAGTCGAACCCCTGTCCAAACTGCCATCCATGACCGCTTCTACATGCTTATTTCATTGTTTTATTTCATTCATCGATAGACAACAAACAAACTACCAACAAACTAACCCTTTTTTCTCGAACCGCGGGCCAGGGTACTCCCAGCGATTCATCCCTTAATTAATGAGCCCGTTTATAAAACTTAAGGGGGATTCTACAACGAGCAAGCTACTTATTTAATTAGGCAGCAAAAGATAAATTTTGTTTTGCGGTTAATTCAAACCTCGGCGTTTTTACATGCGCAACCATGGCATGCTACAATCACTTCAAACAGCCTGTCGAAACCATGACTATCCCAAATGATGAAAGAAAATCCGTTACGGGTTTTCTTTTTTTAAAAAAATAACGTTCCAATAATGAAATACACGGCTTTGAATATGGTGAGTGCCAGCGCCACGTAAGCCATTCCCACCCCGACGTTTCTGGTTGGTTCCAGTTTGACTTTGGCGGGTTTTTTGGAAAACAGCATCGTGAGCCCGGTCAGGACGAGATCCAGCCCGAAGTACAGGACCACGAATCCCGGGTACAAGACGAAAAATAACATTCCGAATATAGACAGGATCCCGAAAATGAAGGTCAGGACCGGATTGTCGATCAAGATCGACTTGGTTTTTTCTGAAACCGCGGGGTCAGCTTTTTCGGAGATGATCTTGGTAATCTTCCCATCTTCCTCAAAATTGAACCCGCATTCATCGCAGACGGCCGTTCCTTCCGGGAGTTCCTTGCCACAACGCAAGCATTTCATATTACCACCGTGATTTGTTGGCTTTCGCAATTTCTTGGCGCACGGCTTCTTGCCTTAAGTCTTCGCGTTTATCGTAATTCTTTTTGCCTTTGCAAACGGCTATTTCGAGTTTCGCAAGACCGTCCTCCAAGTATAATGAAAGCGGAATGATCGTCAGCCCGTCTTGGGCCGACTTTCCGGATAGTTTGAGTATTTCGTTTTTATGAACCAGGAGTTTTCGTTTTCGGGTTTCCAAATGATTGAAAATGTTCCCCTGCTCATACTTTGAGATGTGCATGTTGATGACAAACAGTTCTTCGTCTTCGACTCGGCAGTAAGCGTCCTGGATGGAGACTTTGCCAAGCCGGATGGATTTTATTTCCGTGCCCGTCAAAACAATTCCGCACTGGTACTTATCGAGGATAAAGTACTCATGAGCGGCTTTTTTGTTTCGGGCGATGATAGATGTTTTTTCCACTTGCTTTCACCCTGACTTCATTATACACTATTTTGAAATCTATTTCACGTTTAATCTTGCTGGCATCGAGGACTTCGATCAGGACTTTGTCTCCGAGCCTTAAGGTGTGGCCGTCGCTTCCGACCAAACTGACCGTTTTTTGGTCATACACATACCGGCCTTTCATGTTTTTGGTGTGGACCAGACCTTCGACGGTGTTGGGCAGGCTGACGAAGACCCCGAATTTGGTTACCGAGGAAATGATCCCTTCATACTTTTGACCGATGAAATTTTCCATGTATTCGGCTTTCTTCATGTCATCGACCTGATACTCGCATTCGATCGAATCCCGTTCGCGTTTGGATGTCTGAAGCGCGATCGCGTGGATCTTTTCGGTCAAACCGTAGAACTCACTTGGATTGATCTGATGAAGAAACAGGTATTTTCGAAGCAGCCGATGGACCAATAAGTCCGGATAACGGCGGATCGGCGAAGTGAAATGCGTATAGCAGGAGCTGGCCAAGCCGTAGTGGCCGATGTTCTCTTCGCTGTAAACGGCTTTGGCCATCGAACGAAGCAGGAAAGTTCGCAAAAACGCATCTTGTTCTTTGACCCCGGCCAAGAAATCCTGCAACTGTTTGGAATTGACTTTCTTCCGGAAGACCGAATAGCCCAGATTCTTGCACAAGGCCTGGAAATCGTCAAGTTTGACGAGATTCGGTTCTTCATGGACCCGGTAGATGAAGGGCAGGTCCAGATTGAAAATGGTGGTGGCGACGGTCTCGTTGGCGATCAGCATCAGTTCTTCGATGATCCGCTCGGATGTCCCCCGGACATCCAGTTTTATTTCCGTCGGTTTGCCTTCTTCGTTGACGATGATCTTGCCTTCATCGATGTCGAAATCGAGAGCGCCCCGGCTCCTGCGCATGCCATTGAGAATCAAGCGCAACTCGTTCATTAGCATTATGTCGGCGTGAATGCTTTGGTATTTTTCAACCAGTTCCGCGTTTCCCGCCAAGATCCCGTTAACGTTGTTGTAAGTCATCCGGTATTGTGTTTTAATTACCGTCGGGAAAATGCTGCTGTCAATGACCTTCCCGCTTGGGTCGATCACCATCTCGCAGGCCAAAGCCAGTTTGTTTTGGTCGGGGTTCAGCGAGCAAAGATCATTGGAGAGTCGGGTCGGCAGCATCGGGATGACCCGGTTGACCAGATAAACGCTGGTTCCGCGGAACAAGGCTTCGTCATCCAAAGGGCTTCCTTCGGTGACAAAATGGCTGACATCCGCGATGTACACGCCCAGGAAATAATTCCCGTCCTGGGTTTTTTTGATGGCCACCGCGTCATCCAGATCTTTGGCGTCATCGCCGTCAATGGTGATGATGTTTTTCAGACTCGGCTGCTTTCGTTTTTGAACTTCCGCCGAAATGTCCGGATCGATCCGGTTCACAAAATCGGTGGTTTCTTTTTTAAATTCGCTCGGGAAATCAAAACTGCTGGCGATAGTGAGAATGTCGATGCCGATGTCGTTTTTAAAACCGATCCGCTCGACGATCTTCGCTTTCATCGGATCCGACTCGTAATCGGTGATCTCCACCCGGACGATGTCGCCTTCCGCGCATAGTTCCATGATCCCGCCCGAGATGATGTTCACGGTTTGGATCTGATAATGGTTCGGTTCGATGAAAAACCCGCCGTTTTTGGCTTTCAGCTCGCCAACAAAATTCTTCAGATTTCTCTGAAGTATTTTTAAAACTTGGGCTTCTTGTTTGAAGCCGCTGTAATTGGAGTTTTTCGGTTCCTGGGTCTGAAACAGGACTTCATCCTTATCAATGGCACCATGAAAAGACTGCTTCGGGACATAAAGATCGTTTTCAAACTCATCGCTGGAAACGAACCCGAATTCGACGCTGCGGATGCTCATGATGCCTTTGTAAGTATTGACATCCTTGGGGCGAAGATAACGGTCCTTTTTGCGGCTGAGGAATATCTCGTAATCGTCAAGCAGTTCGATCAAAAGCCTTTTTAATTCCGGCTCCTGGTCTTCTTCCAAACTAAGCTCCTGTGACAGTTGCGCAAAAGTCATCGGTTGATAATTGGGAGAATGGAATATTTCTAATAATTTTTCTTTCATGGTACTTCCTTTTCATTTATTTCCAAAGTATAAAAAAGGCCTGTAACCAGGCCTATTTCTATTATTTCTATAATCGGTCAACAAAGAACGCAGAAAGAATGGCCAAAACAAAGAAAGCGACGGATAAACCACCGGTGATGTAGTTGATCCAAACTTCGATCCCTCGTTGTTTTTTATTGGCGAACAAATCCGATTTCTCTCCCGAGAAAGCTTGGCTCGCGTCTTCTTTCGAATCCTGTAAGACGATAATAGTGATTAATAAGCATGATACTATCAATAGTAATATATCAACGGCACTCATAAGTTCCTCCTGTGATGGGTCAATCTTAAATAAGTATGCTGCCTTGGTTTCTTACCAGCGTTATTATTATAACATAATCCCCAATCAAATGCAAACCCTTTTTCACAATTCTTCCTTGATTTTTAAAAAAACGGCCCGTCCGAAAACTGACCGTTTCTTGCTCATATCAAGGCAATTTTTATGACATCCTCAATGGTCTCGACGGGAATGATTTCCAGAGCCTTCCGAACGCCTTCCGGAATTTCATCCATGTCGCGCATATTCTCTTTCGGGACTAAGATCTTCACCAAGCCGCTGCGATGAGCCGCAATGGCTTTTTCGCGCAAGCCCCCGATCGGAAGCAATCTTCCGGTCAGAGTCACTTCGCCGGTCATGCCGATGTCATGGTGGACAAAGCGGTGCGAAAACGCGGAAATGATGCCCGCGGCGATGGTAACGCCGGCCGATGGCCCGTCTTTCGGGACGGCTCCCTCCGGAACGTGGATGTGAATGTCATTTTGATTCAATAATTCGATGTCAATGTTAAAC
>CAYQUB010000073.1:0-6795 GCA_964420625.1 uncultured Bacteroidales bacterium
GAAACCACCGGTTTATCGAGCAATTACAATGAAATCATCGAGATGGCGGCCGTAAAAATCGATCATGGACATTTTACTGAGGAATTCTCCACTTACGTCAAGCCGAAAGAACCGATCCCGGCCTTCATAACCGAGATCACCAGCATCACCAATGACGATGTCCGGAATGCCCCGGGCATTGAAACCGCCATTGTTGACTTTAATAAATTCATTCAAGGAACGATTTTGGTGGCTCATAATGCCACTTTTGATAATTCGCATTTATACAAAAACCTGAAGGAATTCGGACTTTGGGAACATGATTTCCCGACCATCGACACCTTGCAGCTGGCTCGGGTCCGTTACGGGAACAAACTGAAAACTTTCAACCTGAAAGCTTTGGCCAAATATTTCGATGTTGAACTGCTTCAGCACCATCGCGCCATCGCGGATGCGAAAAGCACCGCCGAAATCTTTCTTAAGATGTTAAAGGCTTTGTTCGCCGACGGCATCACGGATTATGGGTCCATCAACCAATCAACCATTAATGAAGAAACTTACCAACACGCCTATGCGACGCACCTCAGCATTCTTTCCAGGAATCGCGCCGGGATCAAGAATCTTAATCAGATCATCTCCGATTCGCACACCACCCATTTTTACAAAGAACCGCGGATCCTGAAGAAGTTTTTGACCGCCCACCGCGACGGATTGCTATTCGGAAGCTGTTGCTGCAACGGCGAGATTTTCGATCTAGCTTGGCGTGACAGTTATGACAACTTATTGGCGGCCATCGATTTCTATGATTACATCGAAGTCCAACCCATCGGCCACTATTTGCATTTGTTTGAATCCGATGATGATGAAGGCAATACCGAAATCATCAAAGACATCATCCGAAAGATCATTCGGGCCGGAAAAGAGCGGGGCAAGATCGTGGTTGCCACCGGGGATGTTCACATCCTGACCAAAGATGATACGAAACTACGGGAGATCTTCATCAATGCTCCGCAGGTCGGCGGGGGACTTCACAAACTTTTCAACGCCAAACATGTGGCCGCTCAGCACTATATGTCCACGAAGGAAATGCTGGCAGAGTTCCGATTTTTGGGAGAAGACCTGGCTTACGAACTGGTCGTTACCAATTCCAACCGCGTTTCTGAATTAACCGAACGTTATCCGCTGTTTCCGGATCAATTGTTTGCGCCCAGCGATGATTTTCTTTCCAAACGCGGGGTTCCATCCGTCAAACAAGCCGTCATTGATCTAACCAACAAGCGAGCTTCGGCTCGTTATGGCGAAAATCTGCCGCTTTATGTTTTGGATCGCACCAAAAAAGAACTGAACAGCATCATCAACAACAACTATGCTTCCATCTATTTTATTTCCCACCTTTTGGTCAAAAAGTCCAAAGATGACGGGTATGTGGTTGGCAGCCGGGGATCGGTCGGATCCAGTTTGGTGGCCTTTTTCATGGGGATCACCGAAGTCAATTCGCTTCCTCCGCATTACGTTTGTCCAAATTGCCACTTTGTAGCCTTCAAACTGAACAATGACGAGAAAAAGAAATATCCGATGACGATCGAAGCGGAAGGCTTGGACCCGATCCTCCAAAGCGCCGGGACGGGTTTTGATCTTCCCGATCATGATTGCCCGGTTTGTGGCAAAAAGCTGGCCAAAGACGGATTCGACGTGCCGTTTGAGACCTTCCTGGGTTTCAAAGGCGACAAGATCCCGGACATTGATTTGAACTTTTCCGGAGATTATCAAGCCAAAGCTCATGAGTTTTGTAGAGAAGTTTTTGGGGTCGAGAATGCTTTCCGGGCCGGAACCATTTCCACCATCGCCGACAAAACGGCTTTTGGTTACGTCAAAGGTTATCTGGAAAGAAAAGGAATTCAAGCCAGGAACTGCGAGATCGACCGTTTGGCGGCCAAAATAACCGGCGTGAAACGTTCAACCGGCCAGCATCCGGGGGGGATCGTGGTCATTCCGAAAGAGATCGAATATTCGGATATCATTCCGGTTCAATTTCCGGCTGACGATACCGCTTCGGACTGGCGCACCACCCATTACGATTATCATAAATTCGAAGACAATTTGCTTAAGCTGGACATCCTCGGACATGATGATCCGACCATGATCCGCCATTTGATGAATTTCGTGGAAAAAGATCCGGGTTCATTTCCGTTCTCGACCGTCGATGACATCCCGTTTTGGGACAAAAAAGTCTTGGGGTTGTTTTCGGGAGTCTCGAGCATGGATGTTGATGCGACTCAGGTCCATGAAGTGGTCGGAACAACCGGAATTCCGGAATTCGGGACCACTTTGGCCAAAGACATGTTACGGGAAATTCGCCCAAAAACCGTCAGCGAATTGGTCAAGATCTCCGGGTTGAGCCATGGAACCGATGTTTGGAGTGGGAATGCCCGCGACTATATGCTCGGGCTTAAAAAAGAAGTCGGACCGATCGACTTCAAAGACCTGATCGGTTGCCGTGACGACATCATGATTTATTTGTTGTCGCGGGGGCTTCCGGCCATCGATGCTTTCAAGATCATGGAAAGCGTTCGCCATGGCAACGGGGTTTCTCCGGAATATGAAAAAGAAATGTTGGATTACAACATTCCCAAATGGTACATTGATTCATGCAAGATGATCAAATACATGTTCCCGAAAGCTCATGCTTCCGCTTACGTCATCATGGCTTTGCGGATCGGCTGGTTCAAGGTCCATCGTCCTTTGCAATACTATGCGGCTTACTTTTCAAGAAGAGCCAATGCGTTTGACGTCGTGGCGATGGCCGGCGGATATTATTCCATTAACTTGCGGGTCAAAGAATTGGAAGACAAGATCAAGGCCAAGCAGGCTTCAAACAAAGAGTTTGACTTATATAACTGCTTGATCCTGGCTTTGGAAATGACCGCCCGCGGTTTCACTTTTCAACAGATCGACATCATGAAATCCAGCTGGCGGGACTTTCTCATTGAGGGAAACAGCCTGGTCATTCCGCTTAAGGCCATGGATAATTTGGGTGAGGCTACCGCGAAATCGATCACCGATGCCCGCGAAGAGGCGATGTTCTCGTCAACGAAGGACATCATGCGCCGAACCAAACTGAACGCGACGGTTTTCGAAAAACTTTCGGAAATCGGGGCTTTCAAAGAACTTCCCAATGATGATCAATTGGGTTTGTTTTGATGCTGATCATCAATAATACATAATGATTTAGGAGGACTTAAACATGCGATTTGCCAGCCATAATCCGGTGTTTCGGAAAATTATCGATAATCCTTATGAAGAAAACATCACCGCTTCCGCGACTTACAAAGGCGTGGCCGCGAAGACCTTATATTTCGTAGCCATGATCCTTTTGGGGGTTTTTGGCGGGCTGTTTGTTTTGTTTTATGTCAGCGAAGGCCTTTTCACCAGTCTATTGACGGCATCGCTTGTCACCACCATCATCTCCGCGTTGTTGGCTTTTTGGTTTCCGAGACTATCTTCAGTTTTTGGGACCGTTTATTGTCTGGGAGAAGGAGTGCTCGTGGGCGTCGTGTCCATGGCTTTTGAAATCGAAGCGCCGGGCGTGGTCCTGACCGCTTTGATGTCCACCATCGTCGTTCTGATCGTGGTGGCGACCCTGTTTCTGACCCGACTGATTGTGGTCAACAGCAAGTTCATCCGGTTTCTTTTGATTTTTGCCATCTCGGTTTTGGTTTCCCAAATCCTGATGTGGATCTTAAGCCGCGGTATGGGAGTGGCCTATGACTTTTGGACCAGTCTTTTTACTTCCGGGATCATGGTCTTTTTGGGGACGCTTTACTTGCTCTTTGATTTCGAGAACATTCGGCGGATCGTGGAAAATCACGCTCCGAAAGACTTGGAATGGTACGCCTCGTTCGGGTTGGTATTCACGGTGGTGTGGCTGTACATGGAAATTTTGCCGATCATCGCCCGAATTTTCTTTAATCGAGACTGAATAAACGGGATTGGTTCAAAACTTGAGCCGATCCTTTTTTCATGAAAGTATTTATTAATCGGCGTCAATGTAGTATAATAGAAAAAAAGGTAGAACACATTATGGATCTAAAAGTCTATCCCAGCGAATTATCGGGGTTCGTTGAAGCCCCGCCCTCAAAGAGTTTGACCCATCGGGCTTTGATTTGCGCCGCTTTTTCTTTAGGACAATCGGTCATCCATCATCCTTTGATTTGCGAGGATACCCAAGCAACCGTCAAATCGCTTCAAAATCTAGGAGTGAACCTGACTTTTTACGAAGATCGGGTCGTTGTAGAAGGAAAACAGGGCTTCATGAACTCCAAAAAGCCGTTTCCCTGCCACGAATCGGCTTCAACCATGCGGATGCTCGGTCCGGCGCTGTCGGCTTTTTTGAGTGACTTCGCTTTCCAAGGCACCGATTACCTGTTTGAACGAGTGAAAAAAAGCTACCGTTCGGAATTAAAGGGCTTGAAAATCGGCCGCGATTACAAGAACATCGTCACCCTTTCCGGAAAACTGTCCGAAAAGGATTATTATTTATCCGGAGAAAACACCAGCCAAATCATTACCGGAATGATCCTGGCCCTGCCGTTTTTGGCGGTCGGAACCGTTTTACACCTTGAAGACATCACCAGAAACAACCCCTATGTCAACATGACCATCCAGGTTTGCAAGAAATTCGGGGTGAATTATCGCTTTCCGGATGACCAAACCATCATTTGGGATGAAAAAACGGGCTATTCCCCAACCGAGATATCAATAGAGGACGATTTTTCCAACGGAGCCTTTTGGTTGGGTGCCGCCTGTTTCAATCCCGATTTGCGAATCCGGGCTTCGGCGGGCGGATCATTGCAAGGGGATGTGGCCATTTTTGATTATTTGAAAAGCTTGGGAATCAGTTTCCAAAATGTTGGCGACGATTTTCGTTATTCCCATGGCCAAATCGGGGATGCTGCTTTGGACATCACGGAAACGCCAGATTTGGGCCCAATTTTGGCCGCAGTTGCGTCTTTGGGAACGGGAACAGTAATTATTCGCGGAATAGATAAACTCAGCTACAAGGAAAGCAACCGGGCGGTTTCCATTCAGGACGGCATAAACCGTCTGGGAGGAAACGTAAAAATCGAAAAAAATCAAATGATCATCCAAGGAAAAGCCCAATTGGAAGGCGGATGCGAAGTGGATAGTTATAATGACCACCGCATCGTCATGGCCTTGAGCATCTTGGCCAGGCATTGCCAGAAACCATTCGTGATCCGAAACTTTTTATCGGTGAACAAATCATACCCGAATTTTTTTGATGAATATCAGAAATTGGGAGGAAAGGTGGAGGTCGTGGCATGAAAACCCTAAAAGTTAAATATTTGTCTCACCAAGTTGAGGTGTTCCTGGAAAACGGGATCCTCAGCCGCTTGGGTGACTATTTGCAAGATGATGTTCGCTATTTCATCATCACCGATCTCAATGTGGCTCACCTTTATTTGGATTCCGTTACCAAACAACTGAAGAAATATGATCTTTATTTGCTTTCTTCCGGCGAAAAAAGCAAGAATTGCGGGGAAGTGGAAAACATCATCAACCGAATGTTGGAAGCCGACATCCAGAAATACGATTTTATCATTTCTCTCGGCGGAGGGGTTGTTGGGGACATCGCCGGTTTTGTAGCGGCCATTTACAAACGCGGTATCCGGTTCGTAAGCATTCCCACGACGCTGATGGCCCAAGTCGACAGTTCTTTGGGCGGGAAATGCGGCATTGACTTTACCGCCAATCATCAAAACTACAAAAACCAAATCGGGACCGTTTATCATCCGGAAACCATTTTTGTTGACCCGATGATCCTGAAGACGCTTCCGAAAGCCGAATACCTGTCGGGAATGGCGGAAGTCGTGAAATACGGGCTGTGTTTTTCCAAAAAACTGTTTGAACAATTATTCGAGACTTTTGATCTTGAGGAAGTCATTTTCCAGTGCTTGAGCATCAAAGCCAAAATAACCGAAAAAGACGAGTTTGATGAAAATCTTCGATTGACTCTCAATTTCGGCCATACCGTCGGTCATGGATTGGAGAGTTTTTCCCAATTCTCCCTTAGCCACGGAAAAGCCGTCGCCATCGGGATGCTTTGGGAAACGCGCCAACCGGAAATCAAAACCCGGCTTCGGGATTTATATCAAAAGCTGGGCATTGATGCGGCGTTTGATTTTTCGATGAAAGATCTGACTGATTTCATAAGCAAAGACAAGAAAATGGAAAACGAAAATATTCGCATTCCGGTTTTTCGTACCGTCGGTTTGATCGAGATGGAAACGAAAACTTTGGATGCTTTTTTGAGGGAAATAGCATGAACACCTTTGGGAATTATCTAAAAATTATGCTTTTTGGGGCTTCGCATGAACCGTTTGTTGGCTTGACCGCGGACGGTTTTTCGGCGGGGATCGTTTTGGATCTTGATTTGATCAAGAAACGCCTCCAAAACCGGAAAGGCTTGGGAGCATTGACTTCCAAACGTCTGGAACACGACGAGTTTGAAATCATCAGCGGTTATTTTGAGGGACATACCACCGGAGCCCCGCTGACGATTTTAGTCCCCAACGAGGATGTAAAAAGCGAAGATTATGCATTAAACCGCCACATTGCGCGGCCCAGCCACGCTGATTATGTTAACTTTGTCAAGTACCAAGGATTCGCGGATCATCGCGGCGGAGGAGTTGCTTCCGGACGTTTGACCGTGGTTTTGATCATCTTTGGGGCCATTTGCGAGCAGATCTTAAAACCCCGGTCAAACGTCCACCAACAACCCCAAACACACCCAACACA
>CAYQUB010000074.1:0-6788 GCA_964420625.1 uncultured Bacteroidales bacterium
TGAAATTCATGGCGTCCAAGACGCGCGAAATGATGGCCGCCCCAAAAGAAGGGTGGTCGACGTAAGCGTCCCCGGTCACGAGAACAAAGTCCGGCTGATCCCAGCCGCGCTTCACCATATCGTTTTTATTTACAGGAAGAAACATAAAATCACCACCTTGAATATTATACCAAAATCCCGGGGATAATAAAGATTTATTTTCAATCTTTTCTCGCTTGCGCCTTCGGCGATTGACAAAGTCTTTTTGGTGTGTTATAGTATTGACAACTTATATTGTGTGGATGAGAAAAGTACCCGACTTAAATTCTTTCAGTGAAACGGAGATAGTGCGAACCCGTCAGAATCGTTTGGGAAAGAACCCTCGGAGCCGTTAGAAGAAACAAAGTAGAACTAACCGGTCAGCCCCCGTTACGGGTTTTGAGCGCAGCCGCAAGGCTGAACAAAGGTGGTACCACGGATTTTTCGTCCTTATAATGAATAAGGACTTTTTTTATTCCATGACCCCGCTTTCCTCGCTATTATTTATTATAGAAAGAAGCACTCGCAAAAAGGAGATAAAGACATGAAAACAAGCATCAGCCAACTCTTCAAAAAAATTGATTCGGCGAAAACCGAGCCGGTCATGGTCCAAGGCTGGATCAAAACCAACCGCAGCCAAAAGGAATTCGGTTTCATCAGTCTGAATGACGGATCGACCCTATCGACCTTGCAGATCGTTTACGATCATTCCCTGGAAAATTTCGACGAGATATCCCGGTTTCGGGTCGGTTGCGCCCTGACGGTGACCGGAACCGTGGTCTTGACCCCGAAAAACAAACAGCCTTTGGAAGTCCATGCCGCCAAAATCGTTTTGGAAGGCGATTCTCCCGAAGATTTCCCGATCCAGCCAAAAAAGCATTCGGTGGAATTCCTGCGCGAACAGGCCCATTTGCGTCCGCGGACCAATCTTTTCAACGCCACTTTCCGGGTACGAAGTCTTTTGGCCTATGCCATCCATGAGTTCTTCCGTTCGCGGGAGTTCGTTTACGTCCATACGCCGATCATCACCGCCAGCGATGCCGAGGGAGCCGGCGAAATGTTCCAGGTCACGACGCTTGATTTAAACAACGTTCCAAAAAACCAAGACGGAACCGTGGATTATTCCAGGGACTTCTTCGGAAAACATGCCAACCTGACCGTTTCCGGTCAGTTGGAAGCGGAAACCTTCGCTCAGGCTTTCAAAAACGTTTATACGTTCGGACCGACTTTCCGGGCCGAAAATTCCAATACGACCCGCCACGCTTCCGAATTTTGGATGATCGAGCCGGAGATGGCCTTTTCGGACATCAACGACGACATGGATCTGGTGGAAGACATGATCAAATACATTGTCAAATTCATTCTTGACAACGCCGCCGAAGAACTGGAATTCTTCGATAAATTCGTTTATCCGGGAAAGCTTCTGTAGCTTCGGGCCCTGCTCGGTTCGCCGATCGTCCGCTGCGATTATCAAGAAGCCGTAAAAATTCTTGAAAAGCACAACGATCAGTTTGAAAACAAGATCCAATACGGGGATGATCTGGCCTCCGAACATGAACGTTATCTGACCGATGTTCATTTCCGCGGGCCGGTCTTCGTCGTCAACTGGCCCAAAGAGATCAAAGCTTTTTACATGCGCCTGAACGATGACGGAAAAACCGTGGCGGCGGCCGATCTTCTGGTCCCGGGTTCCGGGGAATTGGTCGGAGGAAGCCAAAGAGAGGAACGTTATGACGTTCTCCTCGCCAAAATGAAAGCTTTGGGCGTTCCCGTCGAAGGAATGGAATGGTATCTCGACTTAAGAAAATACGGCGGGACCAAACATTCCGGTTTCGGTTTGGGATTTGAAAGACTGGTCATGTATGTGACCGGCGTGGAAAACATCCGCGACGTTCTTCCTTATCCGCGCACTCCGAAAAACTGCAATTTCTAAAACAGACTCAATCAAAAAAAGCCGGGCGCCGAAGCGCCTGGCCTTGTTTTTTTTGGGGTTATTTATTTTGTTTGATGACGGCTTGAGCAGCTGCCAAACGAGCCAGCGGGACTCGGAACGGCGAGCAGGACACATAATCCAGTCCGATTTTGTTGAAGAATTCGACGGATACCGGGTCGCCGCCGTGTTCGCCGCAAACTCCCAAATGAAGATGCGGATTGGCTGAACGTCCCAGTTCGACCGAAAGTTTGACCAAAGCTCCGACTCCGTTCTGATCGATGTGAGCAAACGGATCGCTTTCCAGGATCCGCTTCTCATAATAATGGGGAAGGAAGGAAGTAGCATCATCACGGCTGAACCCGAAAGTCATTTGCGTCAAATCGTTGGTTCCGAAACTGAAGAAAGCAGCTTCTTTGGCGATGAAATCAGCTCGCAAAGCGGCCCGCGGGATCTCGATCATCGTTCCGACTTTGTAATCGACGGTCATGTTGTTCTCTTTCAGGATCTGATCCGCCACGCGGACCACGATCTCTTTGACGTAACGGAGTTCTTTTTCGTCGCAGACGATCGGAATCATGATCTCCGGAGCCGGTTTATAGTTCGGATTGCGTTTCTTCACGTTGACATAAGCTTCAATGACGGCCCGGGTCTGCATTTCCGCGAGTTCCGGATAAGAAACCGACAGACGGCAGCCGCGATGTCCCATCATGGGGTTGAATTCGTGAAGATCGGCGATCTTCTGGTTAAGTTTTTCCACGGTAACGCCAAGTTCTTTGGCCAGATCTTCAATGTCTTTCGGATCAGTCGGCAAGAATTCGTGCAGCGGAGGATCCAAATAACGAACGGTGACCGGGAAGTTTTCCATAGCTTCGAACAATTGTTCGAAGTCCCCTCTTTGCATCGGCAGCAATTTGGCCAAAGCCCGTTCGCGCTGTTCTTTCGTATCGGAAACGATCATCTCGCGCATGGCTTTGATGCGATCGGAATTGAAGAACATATGTTCGGTGCGGCAGAGACCGATTCCTTCGGCTCCGAAAGCCCGGGCCTGTTTGGCGTCTTTCGGAGTGTCGGCGTTGGTTCTGACCTTCAGGCGGCGAACTTCGTCCGCCCATTTCATGAAGCGCTCGAAATTTCCGGAAATGGTGGCAGGAACGGTCGGGATCTTTTCTCCGTAAACGGCTCCGGTGGATCCGTCAAGCGAGATCCAATCTCCGGTCTTGAAGGTTTTTCCGCCTAATTTGAAAAACCCCTGGGCTTCGTTAATTTCCATGGCTTTGCAGCCGGAAACGCAGCATTTTCCCATTCCGCGGGCCACGACGGCGGCATGGGAAGTCATTCCGCCGCGGGCGGTCAGGAATCCTTCGGAAACATGCATGCCTTCAATGTCTTCCGGCGAAGTTTCCAAACGGACCAAAATCACTTTTTGCCCATTGGCTTTCAGTCGGGTGGCATCGGCGACATGGAAAACGACTTGGCCGCAAGCGGCTCCCGGAGAAGCCGGCAGTCCTTCGCCGATGATTTTGGCGGCTTTCAGGGCCTTCGGGTCAAACTGCGGATGAAGCAGCGTATCCAGTTGTTGCGGCTGAACCAGCATCAAAGCTTTGTTTTTGTCAACCATGCCTTCGTCGAACATTTCAACGGCGATGCGCAAAGCCGCCTGAGCGGTGCGTTTCGCGTTTCGGGTCTGCAAAAGATACAGTTTCCCGTTTTCGATGGTGAATTCAATGTCTTGCATGTCTTTGAAATAATTTTCCAGTTTGTTGGCGGCGTCGACGAACTGATCATAGGCCTGAGGAAGGTCTTCTTTCAGTTTCTCGATCGGCGACGGCGTTCTGACTCCCGCGACGACATCTTCGCCTTGGGCGTTCATCAGGTATTCGCCGTAGAGTTTCTTTTCGCCGGTCGCCGGGTTGCGGGTGAAAGCCACGCCGGTTCCGGAGGTCTCACCCATGTTTCCGTAAACCATCGACTGAACGTTGACGGCTGTGCCCCAATCGGAAGGAATGTTGTTGATCTTCCGGTAGTAATTGGCTCTCGGGTTTTCCCAGGAACGGAATACGGCTTCAATGGCGCCGTAAAGCTGTTTCTTCGGATCATCCGGGAATTCCTGGTTCAGCTCGCGCTTGTAAAAATCCTTGAATTTCTTGATCATTTCCTGGAAATCATGAGCGCTGAACTGGGTATCCTGTTCGATCTTGAGATCGTGTTTCATGTCATCGATGATTTCTTCAAAACGGCTCTTGGACAATCCCATGACCACATCCGAATACATTTGAATGAAACGGCGGTAAGAGTCAAAAGCGAATCGCGGATTGTTGGTGGTTTTGGCCAGACCCGCCACTACTTCGTCATTCAGTCCCAGATTCAGGATCGTATCCATCATGCCCGGCATGGAAACGCGGGCGCCGCTGCGAACGGAAACAAGTAACGGATTTTTCGGATCTCCGAATTTCTTTTCGGTAATCCCTTCAAGCTTCAAAAGGGCAACTTCAATCTGGTTAACGATGTCTTCAGACAATTTTTCTTTGTTTTTGTAATAATATGTGCACGCTTCGGTCGTAACCGTGAATCCTTGAGGGATCGGCAAGCCGAGCTTGGTCATTCCGCCCAGGTTGGCTCCTTTTCCGCCACAAAGGTTTTTCATGGTTTCATCGGTTTCGGTGAACATAAAGACATATTTTTTTCTGCCATATGTGCCTCCTTAAATTTCTTTCCAATTATAGCATAAATAAAATTAAAAAACAATTGTATTTTATTCCGGTTCCTCGGAAGCGCTTTCTTTATACTCTTCCAAAAAACGGTGCCACCGGCCTTTTTGCTTCCAGCCCAAAACCAAATCAACGTTGACGTTTTCCGAACTGCGGTAAATGTTTTTGTCTACGTCTTTATAAGTTTTCTTCAGTTGGGCGATCAGAGTTTTGATCTCCCGGCGTTTCGAATCGATTTTCCCTTCGGCCATCTTGCACCCGCAACTCATGGCCTGGATCCCGATGTACTTCAGATAATTGACGATGTCTTTCTCATAGACGAAGACCATCGGCCGGATCAGTTCCATCCCGGGGAAATTGGCGCTTTTGAGTTTCGGAAGCATCGTTTTGTAAGAACCGGCGTAAAGAATGTTCAGCATCGTCGTTTCGACGACATCGTCGAAGTGATGAGCGAGAGCGATTTTGTTGCATCCTTCCGATCGGGCAAATTCATAAAGAAAACCCCGGCGCATCCGCGCGCACAGATAACATGGTCTTTCCCCGCCGTGGTTTTCCGCCACCCGAAAGATGTCCGAAGTTTTGATGATGATCGGAATGCCCATTTTTTCGGCGTTTTCTTTGAGTTTGGCCAGATTTTCGTCGGTAAACCCCGGATCCATGACCAAATATTTCACGGTAATCATAAAGTCGCTGTGACGTGTCAGTTCCTGAAAAAGTTTGGCCAAAGTCAGGCTGTCTTTTCCTCCGGAAACACAAACTCCGATCACGTCGTTTTCTTTGAGCAGCTCATAAGTCTTCAGCCCTTTGATGAAGGGATGATACAGTTTGTTCCGATAGCGGGTGATCAGCGCTCTTTCCATTTCTTTCGTATCCATTTTTAGCTCCTGTGATTCAATAAAAAAAGATTGCGCGGAGCAATCTTATTTTTTCGCTTTCTTCAGTGGTTTTGTCTGAAGTTTTGTTTCTTCCGAAAGCCAAACCAAATAAAATGATCCGGAAATAAAACCCAAAGCGACGATGGTGATCAGGCAGATCCACCACAGATAGTGGCTGATTGCCCATTTGGCATATCCCATGTTTTCCGGAGTTTGTTGATAGCTTTCCAAATAATCAGTAGTATCAACGTTGGCCGGTTCGCATTCGTAATTTGGGAGAACCGTTTCATAGACGGTGGTATGAATGTTTTCCGAATCGACATCGGTCACGCCGTCGATTTCCGCGACTACTTCAACCTTGGTCTTGGAACTCCACTCGTTGTCAATGGCGGGATCGAATCCGGTCCAAACATAATTCAGATCGGCGGTGATGGTCACATCGCTATCCGGATCCTGGTTTTCGCCGGTAACGTAATCGACATCCGCTCCTTCATCAAACAAAACCGTCGAAGTGGTTTGGGAAACGAAATCCTTGGTCCCAACGATGTCGTTTTCGTCAACTTCGTAAATGTTGATCGAAAGCTGTGGAACCTCCGCATCGGCGATCTCTCTTTGAAGAGCATCCCCGCCCCCGAATTCGGTGCGGAGTTTCAGGTACTGAACGTCATAAATGAAATACAGATACTGAACGCGATCGACGCTGACCTCGTCAACCATGGTTTTGTAGATCGAACGGTATATTTTTATTTTGAATAAGTCTTCCTGAAGAGCGTTCTTGACCTGAGTCGAAAAGATCGGCTCGGAATCATAAATGTGATATTGGCTGTTGATCCCGAATTTGATGTATTCGTCGATCTGCTCGTCGATCGTTCCAACATCCGCGAATCCCAGGTAATCATTGGTGAATTCATCCTTCCAGGCTCCTTGCCCGAATTTCTCGGAATTGTATCCGTAAGTTCCGATGAGGTAAGCTCCCAAAAGCGGGATGAGGATGACGATGGCCAAGACAATATATCGTTTAACTAATTTATTCATAATTAGCCTCCCTTAATTCTGAATAGTATTATATCATAGTAATCTGAGGTTTTCAATTGTTTTCAAGTTTTTTCTTCGCCGGCCTTTGGTGGGCTTCGTGAATTCGGAATTTTTTTGAATAAAATGAAATATTTTAAAAATATCTATTGTATTTTTAAAATATTTCATTTTATTCAAAAAAATTCCGAATACACAAACCAACCAAACACACCCAACACA
>CAYQUB010000075.1:0-6777 GCA_964420625.1 uncultured Bacteroidales bacterium
GATTGGAAACCGATGAATCTCAAGGTTTTGTTAAGCAGATCGTTTTGGGATTCATCATCCAAAATGGTCTGAAACTCGGTTTTTGAGAAAACTTTGTCTTTGAACACCAGATTTTTTAAGACTGTTTCTTCGGTAAACGAATAAGTCTTCTCCGAGGTTTGGACCTGATATTTATTCTTTTTCTTGGCTAAGCCCAGGATGGTGATCTCATCGCTCATAAGTGAATCCTTCGCCCCGGACTTCCGAGGCTTTTACGGAATAAAAGAAGGCTTTCGGATCATATTTCGCAATGATTTCGCGAAGACGAAAATACTCGCCGGCCGAAAGGACGCAAACCAACATTTCCCGGTTCTGCTTCGAGTATTCTCCAACCACCCTAATGCTGGTGACTCCCCGCTCAAACTTCTCCAACAGTTCTTTTTTGATGGCTTCGTTTTCGTGGGAGATGATGTAAACCGCGCGTTTTGCCATTCCCGTAAACACCACGGAATCGATGACGACGCCGCACAAGTAAGTAAATACCACCGCATAAAGCGTATATTCAACGCTGGCCACCCCCGCGATCAAACCCATGAAAATGACCAATCCGTCCAAAGCATACAGGGACGTGGAATAAGGGATGTGCAGGTATTTCAAAAGGAGCTGCTGGCCGACTTCGGTCCCCCCGGTGGTGGCTCCGGCTTTTACGACCAACCCCAAACCCAAACCCATGATGATCGACGAAAAAAGGATGACCAGCACCATATCCATGTGAGCGGCCGAGAAGTCCAAACCGGATATTTCATAGATCCAATTGAAAAGTTTCACGAACAGCGGATAAGAAAGCGAACCGTAAGCCGTTTTGATGAAAAAGTTCTTCCCCATCGTCAGCGTTCCCGCGATCAGAAGCGCCACGTTCAAAATCAGCACGGTCCAGGCCGGATCGATCCCAAAGAGATCTTTAAAGATGACTCCCAATCCCGAGCCGCCCCCAATGACGATGTTGTTCACATTCAGAAAAAAACTGAACGAAAAAGCCGCCAGAGCGACACCAAGGGTGATGTAGGTCCACTCTTGGATTTTTTTAAAAATTATCTTGCGATTGGGTTTATTAGCGGCGGAGTTCATGATTTTACCTCACGTTATATTCCGACTTCAAGTAAGCATTGATGAAGCCGTCGATGTCGCCGTCCATGACGGCTCCGGTTGCTCCGACCTCATAGTCGGTCCGATGGTCTTTTATCAGGGAGTAAGGATGAAACACATAGGAACGAATTTGGCTTCCGAAGGTGTTGTCGGCGGTTTCGCCGGCGATCCCCTTCATTTTCTTCTCGTTTTCTTCGGTTTCCAGTTGGAACAATTTCGATTTCAATAGATTCATGGCCCGTTCCTTGTTTTGAGGCTGACTGCGTTCAACCTGACAAGTGACCACGATGCCGGTTTTTAAATGGGTAATGCGAACCGCAGAATCGGTTTTATTGACTTTTTGGCCGCCGGCGCCGCTGGAACGATAAGTATCTACCCGAATGTCTTCGGGACGGATCTCGATGTTGACCTCGGTATCAATGGAAGGGATGACGCTGCAAGCGCAAAAGGAGGTGTGCCGCCGGGCATTGGCATCAAACGGCGAGATCCGGACCAGCCGATGGACTCCTTGTTCGCCTTTCAGGTAACCAAAAGCATATTCTCCGGATATGGCGCAGGTCACGCTTTTGATGCCGGCTTCTTCGCCTTCCTGGTAATCCAGAACCTCAAACTTGAATTCATGGCGTTCTGCGTAGCGGCGATACATCCGAAACAGCATTTCCGCCCAGTCCATCGCTTCGGTCCCCCCGGCTCCCGGGTGCAATTCGAGGATGGCATCGCAATGATCGTATTCCCGACTCAAAAGCATCTGGATTTCCAAAGCAGACAGGAACTTTTCCATTTCCCCGACCAGTTCGGTGATCTCCTTGTTCAGATCTTCCTCGCCGGATTTATGCATGTCAAAATACATTTCCAATTCTTCGATGTAATTTTGCAATTTTGTAAACGAAGCCACTTTATCTTTGGCCGCTTTGAAACGTTTCAATATTTTCTGAGCTGTGGTCATGTCTGAATAGAAATTGGGGTCTTTCATGATTTCTTCATCGTCGCTGACCGCTTTTTTCACCGCATCGATCTTGACTGCCGCGGACAATTCGGCCGCCCGGGTCTTGAAATCGGAAAGATGCTTGCTGATCTCATAATTTTCCATACAGTTTACTCCCGGCCGCAACAGTTTTTGTACTTCTTTCCGGAACCGCAAGGACAAGGATCATTCCGGCCCACTTTTTCGGATTTGGCTTGGGGACGGCGATGGCTGTCTTCTTCTTTTCCGGAAGAGGTCGCAACGGCTTTGATGACGTTTTCGCGTTGCAGATTGTCGCGGATGGTCGCCCGGTTGACGAACTTGGTGGCATCGTCTTCGATGGCGTTGATCATGGTCTCAAATTTTTGGAATCCGACTTCTTTGTATTCGCGAAGCGGATTGATCTGGGCATAAGCCTGCAGACGCACGGCCTGGCGAAGTTCGCTCATGGCGTCGATGTGATCCATCCAATAAGTGTCGACGACCCGCAACAAAACGACTTTCAAAAATTCTTTGTAGATCTCGATCGGGAATTGATCTTTTTTGGCGTTCAGAAGTTCATCGCATTTGTCCATGAACATTTTGAGACTGGCTTCCAAATCCTTCCCGGCGAAATCTTCCGCTTTCACGAAGCCGATCGGGAAATAAGTCCCGTCCAGTTCTTTGACCAGCCGGGTTTCGTCAATGATGGCTTTCTTCTCGTCATTTCCGTAGGCGCTGATGATCCTCGATCCGGCGTTGTACATCATTTGTTTGATGAGATTGGTGATGTCATCCAAAAACAGGATCTCCGAACGTTGTTTGTAAATGATCTCGCGCTGCTGACGCAAAACTTCGTCATAATCCAGAACGGTTTTCCGGCTGTCAAAGTTGTTGCCTTCAATTTTCTTTTGCGCGCTTTCCACGAAGTTCGAAAACATTTTGGATTCCAGCGGCATTTCTTCGCCGCCCTGTTGATTGACGATCATTCCCAGCATCGTTTTGAACCGATCGCTTCCGAACCGGCGCATCAGGTCGTCTTCGGCGGACAGGTAGAATCGGGAATAACCCGGGTCGCCCTGCCGTCCGGACCGTCCGCGCAGCTGATTGTCGATGCGTCGGGCTTCATGACGCTCGGTGCCGATGACGGCCAAGCCGCCCAACTCCACGACTCCCGGTCCCAATTTGATATCGGTTCCACGGCCGGCCATGTTGGTGGCAATGGTCACGGACCGGAGTTCGCCGGCGTGAGCCACGATCTCGGCTTCGCGTTCATGTTGTTTGGCATTGAGAACGCTGTGCGGGATTCCCCGTTTATGGAGCAATTCAGACAAAAGTTCCGATGTTTCAATCGAAACCGTACCAACCAAGACCGGTTGACCGCGGCGGTAACGTTCGGTGATGTCGTTGGCGATGGCATTGAATTTCGCCTTCATGGTCAGAAAGATCAAATCTTTCTCGTCTATTCGGATGACCGGTTCGTTGGTCGGGATCTCCACTACGAACATGTTGTAAATGTTCCGGAATTCTTCTTCCTCGGTCTTCGCGGTTCCGGTCATGCCCGCCAGTTTTTTATACATCCGGAAGTAATTCTGGAAGGTAATGGTGGCCACGGTCCGGGTTTCTTTCTTGATTTCGACGTTTTCTTTGGCTTCAATGGCTTGGTGGAGGCCTTCGGAATACTGCCGTCCGTGCATCAGACGCCCGGTGAACGGGTCAACAATGATGACTTTTTCGTCTTGGACGACGTAGTCGATGTCCCTGGTCATGATGTAGTTGGCCCGCAGCGCATTATTGATGTGATGAAGCAGCGAGACGTATTTAAGATCATACAAGTTTTCGAGTCCGAAGAATTTCTCGGCTTTCTCCATTCCTTTTTCGGTCAGAATGATGTGCCGGGCTTTGATGTCAATGGTATAATCCTCAACATCATGAAGCGTTCGGACCAGCATGTTGGCTTGTTTGTAAAGGTTGGCGGTATTTTTCGGAGCTCCGGAAATGATCAGCGGCGTTCGCGCTTCATCGATCAAGATCGAGTCGACTTCGTCCACGATCGCGAAATTGAGCGGTCTTTGAACCATTTGTTCTTTGTATATGACCATGTGATCTCGCAGATAGTCGAAACCGAGTTCGTTGTTCGTGGAATAAGTGATGTCACAAAGGTATTGTTCCTTCTTCTGCTCCGGCGTTATTTCCCGAAGATTCAGTCCGACCGTCAGTCCCAGCCATTTGAACAGCTCACCCATTTCGCGGGCATCACGGCTGGCTAGATATTCATTGACGGTGACAATGTGAACGCCTTCGCCGGGAAGGGCATTAAGGTAGGCGACCAAAGTTGAAGTCAGGGTTTTTCCTTCTCCGGTCTTCATTTCGGCGATGTTTCCGCCATGAAGCGCCAAAGCGCCCATGATCTGAACCTTGAGCGGGGTCATTTTCAGAACTCGCGTCGAAGCTTCCCGCACCGTCGCGAAGGCATCGGGCAGGATCTCGTCCAGCGTGTGGCCTTTCGCCAATAAATCCCGGAAATAAGAGGTCTTGGCTTTCAGTTCCTCATCGCCGAGCTTCGCATAATCCGGCGCCATGGCGTCAATTCCCTCAGCGATCTTGCGGATCCTTTTCATTTCCTTATATCCGATGTCAAACAAACTTTTAAACACAAATTTACTTCCCTTCTATTTGGATTATCTTAAAGATATGATAACATTTTTACCCTTTTTTTACAAGTCCTTTGATATGACAACTTTGAAAAAAGACGAAACCATCGTTTCGCCTTTTTGGATTTTTTATGAACGTTTTCGGCGGAGAATAAACCAGGCCAAGATCCCCAAACCGAAGACCCCCGCTTGCAAACCGGAGTTTTCGCAGGAAATCAAACTGGTTACCCCCGTCTTTTCGTATTCGCCGGTGACCGTCAGATTGGAAGTAACGCTGGAAAAATTAGTATCCCAGCCCAGGAACTCATAACCCGATTCCGCGACATCTTCCGGAGCAGTGGCGGCGGTTTGCCAATCAACTATTTCCGTGGCTAGGACTTTCCCGCCCACCCCTTTGAAGACCACGGTATAAGTGTTGATCTGATAGACCGCGGTGACGATGGTGTCGGCTTCAATTCTGGAAAAATCTAGAAGGCTCCATACCGGAGCCACCTGATCGTAGCCTTCTTTGGAAGGGATCGCCGGGACATCAAAATGACCAAAAACATCAAACACTTCCAAGATCACCTGTTCGCCGACCATAAATGTCAAATCGAAAGCATTGTCATATTGCGAGTGGACGACGAGATCGGAGGTGACGTTCGAAAAGCCGATGTCCCAGCCGGCGAAGTGCTCATCGGTGACGGTCGGGGCCGTCGCGGGGGTCCTGTACGCCACTAATTCGGTCTTTAAGGCCAACCCGAGGCGGTCCAAAAACAGGACCTGATAACAAATCGGCGAGAAAATCGCTTGGACGGTCAAATCCGCGGTAATGTTGGTCAGGATCTTGTTCCAGCCCTCAAAAACATGGCCGGCTTTGACCGGATCAGTTAGGGAGGCGCTGCCGCCGTAATCAACCGTTTGGGTTCCCAAAACGGTTTCTCCGTCCATGAAGGTGACATTTAATTTTAGCGTTTCATAAACAGCGGTGATCGTCAGATTTCCGGTAATGTTTTCCAGCGCCTGATCCCAGCCGGTGAAGACATAACCGGTGCGAACCGGATCAGTGGGCGCGACGGCGTTTTGGCCGTCTTCGATGAATTGCGTTTTTAGGATGGAGCCGTCAAAATCCGCGAACGTGACCATGTGGCCGGTGGAGTTCGTGGTTGAAACCGAAGGGGTTCCCAAAGTATTGTTCGCTGACATCGGCCTTACCCCGTAATAATAATGGCCGGCCGCGACGTTGTCTACATAATTCAAAGTCGTTTGATCAGTTCCGGCGCCGATGACATCAATGACTTCGGAAGCGGAAAAGGTCAATTCTTGCGTGCTTCGGTAGATGGCATAAAATTTGGCCTGATCAAGCGCTTGAAAATCCAGCGAATATCCGCCGGTGACTTCAGAAACCACGATGCTTCCAACGTTTGGAAGGATCTCGCTGTCATAGGTCCGGATCTCCGGAAGAAGGGCCGCTCCCGTCCAGTTGTCAGCCTTAACTCGGCGCATGTTTTCATAAAGAATGGTTGAAGTCTGGTTATAAGCGGCTACCACGTGTCTATAGCTAAACAGGCAATGACCCTGGATCTCCGGAATCTGGGTCCCGTAAACGATCTGTTTCTGGGCTTCCGCGTAATCGCTGGCCCACGAGTAAGTGCCAGAGGACAGAGCCATGTAGATCCCCATTCCGGAATAGAGGTTGACGTTTTTATTTTTTACAACCAGCGCCCACCAGGACATGACCTCTTCAAAACCGGCCACCGGATGCGTGAATCCCCAATAACTTTGAGGAAGGATGTAATCGATCCATTCGTTGTCGATCCATTTCTTGGTATCGCAATACAGATAATCTCCGTAGTGTTCCCAAGCCCCGGTATGGGATCCGTAAGGACTGATCAAAGTCCCGTTTTCGTCATAAGTGACCGCCGAGTTGGAGTCGTTTCGGTAAAAACCGGTTGGCGCGAACCCCAGTTTAACGCAAGTATCATGAGCCAAGTTGAAAGTTAGCATGGCCTCGCGAAGCAAATTAATTAAAAGATCGACCTGCAGACGCCGGAAAAAGGCCGCGCTCAGGGTTTC
>CAYQUB010000076.1:0-6771 GCA_964420625.1 uncultured Bacteroidales bacterium
GAGCTTTAAAGATTATTTGATTATTTTATTTTAGACTGTTTTCATAACATTTTTTGAAGACGGACACAACGTTATCAGCGTTAAATCCCATGGCTTCAATCAATTTTCCGGCTGGGGAACTTTGTCCAAAGCCTTTGATGTTCATCAAGCATCCGTTGGTCCCGAGATATTTGTAATAATGGCTGGCTTCGCTCATTTCGACGGCCAAACGAGCCGTGATTTGTTTCGGAAGAACCGATTCGCGGTATTGTTCATTCTGGCGGTCGAACAAATACATGGAAGGAACGCTGACCACGCGAACATCGATGCCATCTTCAAACAAGCGGTTCTGAGCATCCAGGGCCAGTTTCACTTCGGAACCGCTGGCCATGATGATCCCATCCAAATGGCGCCGTTCCGGAGAAATGACATAAGCGCCCTGTTTTAGGTGAGCGGACAATTTCCGGTTGGTAACGGTCGGAACATCCTGTCTCGTCAAAATCAGCGCAGTCGGATTGGTTTTGGCTTCCAAAGCCACTTCCCAGGCGGCCAAAGTCTCGTTGGCATCGGCGGGCCGGATGACGTTCAGATTCGGAATGCTTCTAAGCATGGTCATTTGCTCAACCGGCTGATGAGTCGGTCCGTCTTCCCCGACGGCGATGGAATCATGGGTGAAAACGTAAATGACCGGAAGATCCATTAAAGCGGATAAGCGGATGGCGGGTTTCATGTAATCCGAAAAAACAAAGAAACCGCCGACGAACGGACGCAACCCCTGGTGCAAAGCGATGCCATTGGCGATTGCCGCCATGGAATGCTCTCTGACTCCGAAATTCAAATTCCGTCCCGTCCGGTTGGTTTTCGAAAAATCGCCGTCGATGCCTTTGACTTTCGTCGATGATGAGAGATCGGCGGATCCCCCGATCAACCCCGGATGAACGGTTTGAAGAATGTTCAGAATGTCGCCCCCGGAAACCCGGGTGGCTTTGTTATAACTCTCTTCAAAATTAAGCAAACGCGTAAAATCGACCGGATAATCGTTGCCGATCATTCCCTCAAGCTGTTCGGCTTCCTGGGGATATCTCGCCGCATAAGCTGCTTTTAACTTCATCCAGTTTTCAAATTTGGTTTCCCCGGCTTCAATGATGCTTTCTTGGTAATAATCCAGCACTTCGTTTGGAACCGAGAATGGTTCTCCACCAAATTCCACGCGCATCTTCACCACTTCTTCGGCTGGTAGCGGACTTCCGTGGGCTTTGGAAGTGTTGGCGACGCTGGATCCCCGGCCGATGACGGTCTTGACTTCAATGATGGTCGGTTTGTTGCTGAGCTGGGCTTGTTCCACGGCTTTTTCCAGGTCGTCCAAATCTTCGCCGTCGGAAACCCGGATATAGTTCCAGCCCATGGAAGGATACTTTTCGGATACCGATTCGGTATTGGCATTGGAAAGTTTTCCGTCCAGTTGGATGTCATTGGAATCATAAAGAACCGTGAGTTTGTTTAGTCCCAAATGACCCGCCAAACTCATCGCTTCCTGGGCCACGCCTTCCTGAAGGTCGCCGTCGCCGCACAGCGCATAAGTGCGATGGTCGAAAAGACTTAAATCGGTTCGGTTGAATTTGGCTCCCAAATAAGCTTCGGCGATGGCCATTCCCACCGCCATGGCAATGCCTTGCCCAAGCGGTCCGGTGGTTGCATCAACTCCCGGGGTCATGTGAACTTCGGGATGACCCGGAGTTTTGCTTCCAAATTGGCGGAACTCTTTCAGATCGTCGATGAAAAGACCATATCCGGCCAAATAAAGAACGGAATAAAGCAAAGCGGATCCGTGTCCCGCGGACATGACGAACCGGTCGCGGTTGATCCACTGATGATGTCTTGGGGATATGTTCATGATCTTGGAATACAAAAGGTGAATGATCGGCGCCGCTCCCAAAGCGATTCCGGGATGTCCGGATTTGGCTTTCGCAATTTGCTCCACGGCCAAAATTCTTAAAGTCTCGATCGCTTGTCGGTCTTTATTCATGGTGCTGTTCAAAATCCTTCAACAATTCGTAGATATAGGCGGCCCGATCGCCAAATGAACATTTGACGGTGTTCCCGGCCAAAAGAATGCCGTTGGCCTCCTGCTCTTTGAGTTCTTCAACGAGCACTTTGGTCAAGTCTTTCACGGAAACAGTCAGCCGGCTCATTTCCTGATTGACTGAAACAATGTTGTCCGCTCCGCCGTAAAGACGGAAAAACAATTGCTTTTGGCTGTCGTCGGTGCTGACCAGGATTTCTTCCTGTTGGGTCTTCGAGAGTTTGGAACGCTTCCTCAAGGCCGTAATGATGGCATATATCATCAGAACGATGATTGGCAGTACACAGACCGCCAGTATGATTAATGCAAGTACGCTGTTGTTTAATGCTAAAAACATATCTTTAAATCTCCTTTGTTATATTATAACATTTCCCCCTGGTTTTGTTAACTACTATTTGGGAAAGAGTTCCCATTTCCAAAAAAATGCGGTATAATGTATCCATGTTTTTGGGGAGGATCCGCCATGGACAAATTTATTGAATTTCTAAAATATCTGGCTTTGGGCCTGGTACAGGGCTTTACCGAACCGCTTCCGATTTCTTCAAGCGGGCACATGGTCATCGTTGACGCCATTTTCGGAAATGTTCTTTCCGCGTCCGCGATGAACAACTTTCAAATCATTGTCAATCTGGCTTCGCTGATCGCCATCATCGTTTATTTCCGTAAACGACTCGGGGAATTGATCGCTGGAACCTGGAATTACTTGTTTCGGGGCAAAAAAGAAGAAAAGCCCAGCTTTGTTTACGTCCTTCTGATCATCTTGGCCACGATCCCGGCCGGGATCATCGGCCTGACGATCAAGCTTCTGGATTTGGACACTTATTACACCAACATATTGGTGGTTGGGATCTGTCTTTTCATTACCGGTCTTTTGATGCTTCTGCTGGACCGTTTTGCCAAAACCGCCACTCGCGAAACGGTTACTTGGCAAGATGCCCTGTGGATGGGCGGAGCCCAGATCATCGGTTTGCTTCCGGGAATCAGCCGTTCCGGTGTCACTTCCACCTTTGGCGTCGGAAACAAACTGACTTTGGAAAAAGCTTTCCGCTTCTCGTTCATGATGTACATACCGGCCAGCCTGGCGGCCGCGGTCATGGGCATCGCCGATCTGATCACCGAGGGCGGTTCGGGAGAACCGATATTTGTTCCGGGATACATTGGCGCTTTTGCAGCCAGTTTGGTCGCCACCTACATTGCGGTCAGTTTCTTCTTCCGACTGATAAAAAACAAAAACATCCGGTATTTCGGATACTACTGTCTGATTGTTTCCGTCATTGTTCTCATTTTGACCGCCACGGGGGTATTTGTATGGTAAGATTTTTGATCTGTGAAACCAAAGACCAAATCATCGATCATTTCCTAATGCGAAAGATCGTCTTTGTTGATGAACAAAAAGTTTCGATGGAAGATGAATTCGATCTCGCCGAAAAAGAACGGATCATGTTTGTTGTCTACGATGACGATAAACCAATCGGCGCGGCCCGGGTCAAACTGACTCCTCCTCAGGCCAAAGTGGAGCGGGTCTGCATTCTGAAGGAATATCGTTCGCGGGGCATCGGATTCGACTTGATGGCCGAAATCATGAATTATTGCGACGCTCACGACTGCCGCGACATTCGTTTGGGGGCTCAGACCCATGCCATCCCCTTTTATGAGAAATGCGGCTTCACCGCCTACGGAGAATTGTTCTATGACGCCAATATTCCTCATTTTCACATGAAGAGGACCAAATGAAATAAGTTCCCGAAAACCGGGAACTTATTTTTTTAAAGGTTTTTCTGATAAATGATCCTTAATCCGTCCAGCAGCAGATTCTCATCGTAAAAAGCCGGTTCTTCCAGGTATTCCCGAACCACCCGGGATTCTCCTCCGGTCAAAACAGTGATGATCTTTTCCACGCCCATCTCTTTTTTGATTCGGCGGATCATTCCGTCTATCATGGAAGCGGTCCCAAAAATCATTCCGCTTTGAATGGAGGCAATGGTGTCCCGCCCCAAAACTTTCAGTGGCGCTTCCATGCGAACTGCTTCCAGTTTGGCCGTCTTGGAAACCAGATTGCTGTAAGAAGTTTTGATCCCCGGAAGGATGGTCACGCCCAAGATCTCCTTGTCCGCGGTCAGCCCGGCGAAAGTAATGGCCGTTCCCATGTCAACGACGATGCAAGGCGAACCGTATTTATGATAAGCAGCCACGCAGCCGACCAATATGTCCGCCCCCAGTTGTTTGGGGTTATCAATTTTTATTTTTATTCCGCTTTTGATTCCGGGACTGACAAAAATCGGTTTGATTCCAAAAAACTTTTCAAAGGTCTTCTCGAATCCGCCGTCCAATCCCGGGACCACGCTGGCAATGATGACTCCGGTGATCTTTTGATAGTCAACATTTACAAAACGCAGCATTTCAATGATTTTGATTCCATACTCGTCCGGCGTTTCCATCGGATCGGATTTGATTCGAAAACTGTGAGTGAGCTTTTCGTCTTCATATACGCCCAGAACGATGTTGGTGTTTCCGACATCCATGCACAATAGCATCATAGTAAACCACCTCGCAATTATCATACCTTATCCGCTTTAAAATTACAAGCCAAAATACTTGGGGAAAACAAAAAAGGGAAATTATCCCTTTTTTATGCTCGCGAGTAATATTTTCCCTCGACCGTGTTGATGATGATCTTGTCTCCCGCTTCGATGAAGAGCGGGACTTGAATTTTGTATCCGGTTTCGAGGATGGCTTCCTTGGTCGCGTTGGCAGCCGTGTTGCCTTTGACGCCCGGAGGGCATTCCTTGACTTCAAGAGCCAGTTTTTCCGGAATGTTCACGCCGAGAATCTCGCCTTCGAACATGACGACGATGACGGAAGAGCCTTCAACGAGAAACTGTTTTTCGTATTCGAGTCTTTCGGTCGGAATGTCGACTTGTTCATAAGTTTCCATGTCCATGAAAGCAAAAGTAGTGCCGGCGTTGTACAGGTAATTCATCTTTTTCTTTTCAATCATGGCTTTTTTCATTTTCTCGCCGTTGTTGAAAGAAAACTCGGTAATGGTCCCGGTGCGCATATTCTTCAATTTGGTCCGGACAAAAGCCATGCTGTTGGCTGATTTTACGTGTTGGAATTCAATGATGGTATAGATGTTGTCTTTATACTCAATTGTCATTCCGGTTTTGAATTCGTTGCTATTGATCATATATCCTCCTGAAAACTAGGTATATTATACTACAAGAAGCCTTCGTTGTCCAGTACTATTTTTATTCGATAATTTCCATTTCGTAATGGACTTCGAATTCTTGCTCAGGTTTCAAAATCATCAAATCGTCTTTTTTCAAAAAATGATGGTCGCAGTCATGGCGGTCACCGTAACCGATCCATGGTTCAAGACAAATGAACAAAGCCTCCTGATTGTATCTGGTCCAGATCGCAAACGTGGAAAAACCCGGAAAACTAAATTTCACTCCCCGCCCCTTTTGGTTCAGAAGTTTCACAAACCGGGATCGGACTTTTGGGATCACGATCGTATCGATGGAAAAGAGGTTCCGCTCCAAACTCAGTTTCTTCAGGTTATCAAAGCGGACCGCCGGTTTATCAAAATTCAGGGTGCCGTTCTTCTCGATCGCCGGGCCGTCAAAAGATTCCGCGACTTCAAAGTTGACCGAATAATCCGTGAATTTATCGCCTTGGAAAAGCGGACAGTTGAAAGCCGGATGTCCTCCTAAATTGAAAGGCAGGTCCCGTTCATCCTGATTTCGAACCTGAATGGTGGTTTTGACCCGGTTGTTGCTAATGGTGTAAGTGATGGATGTTTCATACTTAAACGGATACATCTTCAAAGTGGCTTCCGAATAACGGTTCACGAAACAAAGCGATTCGGCGGTCGCTTCTTTCAATTCGAATTCTTCGTCTTTCAGAAAACCATGGATGTCCATCGCGTAATTCTTTTCGTCAATGATGGTGTATTTGTCACGAAGCCGGCCGACTGCGGGAAATAAAATCGGGGCACAACGGTTCCAAAAAACCGGATCGCGCTGCCAAATGTATTCGGTTCCCTGAGCGCTTTTCAGATTGATCAATTCCGCTCCCATCGATCGGACGGTGATTTCAATATTTTCATTTTTGATGGTATGGTTCATGGTATCCTCCCCAATGATCTCTGGTTTTTGCTTCGAAATGAATGTCTTTGTAAAACTTAAGCCCCTGGCCATCCGAAACCGGTTTATTTCAACCGGGGCAAGCACGGATATTGTATCACGGATGCTGGCGATTGTTAAGATTAATCTTTCCCAATTTTACATGTTTATGCTATAATGACATCGGTGAAAGATATGGAAATAATTAAAATCAAACCCCAGGGCATATGCATGGGTGTGGCCCGCGCCATCAACATCATCAACAAGGTCTTACAAGACGAGACCGCCAAAAAACCGATTTACATGCTGGGCAATTTGGTCCATAACAAGAATATCGTTCGGGCCTTCCAGTCCAAAGGCATTATCGTTTTGGAAGGTAAGTCCCGTCTGGAAATGCTTAAGTCCGTTGATGAAGGAACCGTCATTTTTACGGCGCACGGCGTCAGCGAAGAGGTCCGGGCGGAAGCTCTTCGCAAGGGCCTGAACATCATTGATGCCACTTGTAAAGATGTTGAAAAAACGCATGAGATAATCAAAGAAAAACTGGCCCAAGGCTACAAGATTCTTTTTTACGGGGTTCCGGGC
>CAYQUB010000077.1:0-6753 GCA_964420625.1 uncultured Bacteroidales bacterium
GGGGTGATTGTGGGAAAATAAACAAACCCCATCTTTGGAAATGGGGTTTGTCATCGGTCTGACGTCACTTTGGTGACGTTTTTTTGTTAGTCCTTTACCTCTTTGTCCAAAATGTTTTCAAACAGAGAATAAATGTCTCTGGCCATCATGGCATCTTCAAGGGCGTCATGCTGCTGGGGTTCCTGAACGTTGCCGCTCATTTCCTCGTAAGTGTTGAACAACCCGAGATCAGTATTGGAATTATAATAATTTTTGATGACTTGCATGAGATTGACATATCGTTTCCGAACCGCCAGCGGTTTCAAATGATTGAGCCGAAAACTCTGTTCCATGGTCAGAATGTCATTCTTTCCCCAGGCAATGACTTTCGGATCATACAAAGCAATGAGCCGTTCCAAAAGCTGGTAGAACTCAATGTACGACGGTGCGTTTTCAAATTCGTCATGGGTTTTGGAAAGAAATTTCAAAGTACGGTTGTTGATGGCAAATTTCCGAAGCGGTTTTACCAGCGATCCGTCCTGAAACAGGATCTGTTTGTTTTCGTCCTCGACGACGATCCCATATTGCAGAATCTCCGGAATGTGAACCATGGTCTGATAGTAGGACGGAAGCGAAAACTCCAGATCCAAAAATAATTTGTTTTTGGTTCCGTTGATCAGCTTCTTCAAGCCCCGGCGGATGACGTCGATGTTGAAATAGGTTTTCTTCTGACGGCGGGTCCCTTCGATGATTTTTCGGAAGTATTCGGCTTCGAAGCAATAATATTCCCCGAATTGTTTCTTCTGCTCCTTGACGTTCACGAAAACATAGGGGGCTTTCGAGAAATACAAACCGTAATCTTTGAATTGTCTTCTGGTCATGTGCAGGAAATCGATCCGATCCTGGCGAAAGATCTTGATGACTCTTTCTTTGGGATCCATGGCAATGACTTTACCGTAAATTTTCATGTATTCCATTCCTTACCGTTTTTATTGCTTCAGGGTCTTCACAACCTCGGCGATCTGCTCGTCATTCAGTTTGATTCCCCGCAGGCGTTGTTCGATATCGTCCTGATTGGCATCTTTGAGGAAGCTGAAGATCTGTTTTTTGCGAACCTTGCCGATCCCTTTGATGGCATCAAGACGCGAGGCCAGCGTATTTTTGCTATGGAGAAGATGATGAAAGGTGATGGCATACCGGTGAACTTCGTCCTGAAGATTTTCCAGGAAGAAGAACAGCGGGCTTTTTTTATCGATGAAGATCTCTTTATCCTGATAAAAAAGATAGGAGGTCCGATGTTTGTCATCCTTCCCCAGTCCCATGACCGGAAGGGTGATCCCCAGTTTGTTCAAAGCGCTCTCCGCGCTTCCGACCTGGGGTTTTCCGCCGTCAACGATGACCAGATCCGGAAACTTGAACTCCGGATGCTTGAATCTTCGGGTCACGGCTTCGAACATGGTTCCGTAGTCGTTCGCGCCTTCGACGGTTTTTACTTTGTATTTCCGATAGTTCTTCCGATCCGGAAGTCCGTCGGCGAAGGCCACCATGGCGCTCACGCTCGAAGCTCCCTGAATGTTGGAATTATCGAAGGCTTCGATCCGCCGCGGGGTCGGAACATTCAATAGTTTACCTAGCTCGACCACGGATCCGAACGTCTTCTCATATTTGCGTTTTTCCTGTCTGATCAGTTCGTCCAGTTTTTCCAACGCATTTTCTTCGACCAAACGGACATATTCCCGTTTCTGTCCGATCTTCGGAACGGTGATCCGGGCCTTCAGTTCCTCATCCAAAGACGAATGATCCACATTGGGGATCAGGATCTCTTTGGGGATCGGATAATTCTGAATCCGGTAAAACTGAGCCAGAAAATTGATGAACATTTCTTCCGGTTTTTCCATCAGCTCAAACAAAAATCCGTTCCGGGCAATGGTTTTGTGTCCGCGGATGTGAAAAACCTGAATGCTTAGGTATTCCTCGTTGGTGACATAAGCAAAAACATCGGTGTCTTCAACGTCCAGTTCCATCTTTTGTCTTTCGGTGACGGTGTTGAAATCTTCGATCAGTTTTCGGTATTCGATCGCTTTTTCGAAATTCAGATTCTCCGAAGCTTCGTTCATCCGGGTCTCGAGCGCTTTTTGCTGTTCCTTCACGTTGCCTTTGAGCAGCGAAGTAATTTTTTCGATGATGGATGTATATTCTTCCGGATCCACTTGGTTGATGCAAGGGGCCAAACACTGACCCAGGTGATAGTAGAGGCATTCCTTTTTCGGAACGGTTCTGCATTTTCGCAGCGGATAGATCCGGTTGAGCAGTTCCACGACTTCTTTGGCCGCGGTGGCGTTCGGATACGGTCCGAACAGCCGTCCTTTCCGGTTCAGTTCCCGGGTATAACTGATCTTCGGGTTTTTGTCATCGGAGATCAGAATGTACGGATACTGCCGGTCATCGGTCAGGGAGATGTTGTATTTCGGAAGGTGTTTCTTGATCAGATTGATTTCCAAAATCAAAGCTTCGGTTTCCGTCGACGTGATGATATATTCAAAATCGGCGATGTTGGAAACCATCTTCGTGGTTTTGGCGTCATGGCTGCCCCGAAAATAAGAATTCACCCGGTTGAACAGGTTTTTGGCCTTGCCAACGTAAATGATCTCATGGTCCGAGTTGAACATTTGATAACACCCGGGCTTTTGGGGCAACTGTTGCAGTTTCTCTTTGATAGGATCCATTCATGTCCTCCGCTTCAAAATTGGAAATCAAAAAATCGGATCAGAAAAGTAATCATAATTTCAGATTCTTAAGAATGTTTTCGATGTTTTTTCCGTATTCAAGGGATTCGTCATATTTGAAGCGAAGATCCGGAACCTTGCGTATTTCCAGAACTTTGCTCAGAGCCGTGCGGAAAAAGCCTTTCGCCTCCATCAGACTGTCGATGGTTTTGTCTTTTTGGGAATCCGTTCCCAAAACGGTAAAATAGACGGTGGCCAGCGACAGATCGTTGGTCAGCGACACTTTGGTGATCGTCAGAAGTTTCAGCCGTTCGTTTTTCACTTCAGACAAAAGCAGGTTGCCAAGTTCGCGTTCAATGATTTTTTCCAATCTCTCTTGTTTGTATCCCATGATTTTCTCCTATTTTACTTCTTCCATCGCAAAGGCTTCGATGAGGTCGCCTTCTTTGAGGTCGTTGTAATTTTCGATGGTGATTCCGCACTCAAAACCGGTCTTGACTTCCTTCACGTCATCTTTGAAACGTTTCAGCGAAGACATTTTTCCGGTATAAATGACGATGGAATCGCGGATCAGCCGGATGTCCGATGACCGGATCATCATTCCGGAAGTAACATAACAGCCGGCGATGGTGCCGATCTTGGAAGCTTTGAAAATGCTTCGGACTTCGGCCTGACCGGTAACTTTTTCCTCGAAGACCGGTTCGAGCATGCCCTTCATGGCCGCTTCGATGTCTTCCAAGACTTTATAGATGATGTTGTAAAGCCGGATCTCGATGTTCTTTTCCTTGGCGTATTCGGTGATCTTGGCGGCCGGACGGATGTTGAAGGCGATGATGACCGATTTCGACGCGATGGCCAGGCTGATGTCGGTCTCGGTGACCGCTCCGACGCTGGCCCGGACCACGTTGACATTGACACCCGCGACGGTTAACTTTTCCAGCGAGCCTTTGAGAGCTTCGACCGATCCCTGAACGTCGGCTTTGACGATCAGGTTCAGTTCTTTGTTGGTGTTGTCCGCATCATCGAAGATGTTGGCCAGGGAGATCGGTTTCCCGACGCCCATTTCTTTGTTATAGGTACGCAGAGCGCGTTCTTCCGCGACCAGTTTCGCGACTTTTTCGTCTTCAAAGATCATGAAATGATCGCCGGCCAGCGGCACGTCCACCAGTCCGGTGATCTCGACCGGTTTCGATGGGCCCGCCAATTTCAGAGTCGATTTGATCTCGTCTTGCATGGCGCGGATCTTCCCGTAGGTGGTTCCAACAACGATCGGATCCCCGATCTTGACGGTTCCGTTTTTGACCAGAAGGGTCGCAACCGGCCCGCGGCCTTTGTCCAGTTTGGCTTCAATGACCAAACCAAAACCCAAACGGTCCGGGTTGGCGCGGTAATTCTCGATGTCCGCAGTCAAAAGAACCATTTCCAGAAGTTCTTCGACGCCTTTTCCGGTCAAAGCGGAAATCGGAACGAAAATGGTTTTTCCCCCCCATTCCTCCGCGACCAGATTATATGAACTGAGTTCTTGTTTGACGCGGTCCGGATTGGCGGACGCTTTATCCATTTTGTTGATGGCGACGATGATCGGTACTTTGGCGGCTTGAGCATGGTCGATGGCTTCTTTGGTTTGCGGCATGACGCCGTCATCGGCCGCAACGACCAAAATGACGATATCGGTGGCATTGGCTCCCCGCGCCCGCATTTCCGTAAAGGCTGCATGTCCCGGGGTGTCAATGAAAGTGATCAGTTTTCCGTTTTTCTTGACCTGGTAAGCGCCGATGTGCTGCGTGATGCCGCCGGCTTCGCTGGCCACGACCTTCGAATGGCGGATGGTATCGAGCAGGGTGGTTTTCCCGTGGTCGACATGACCCATGATGGTGACGATCGCCGGCCGCGGTTTCAGCAGGCTTTCGTCGTCTTCGATCTTGATGTCCTCAAATTTGGTGATGTCTTCCAAGATCTTGTCTTTGAGCGTGAAACGGTATTCATCGGCGATGATCTCGATGACATCTTTTTCAAGCGCGGCGTTGACCGCCATCATGTATCCGAGCATGACCAGTTTGCGAACGATCTCCCCGACCGGGACTCCCAGTCCGTCGGCCACTTGGGCAACGGTCATTCCCGGGGTATATACCAAAACATTGGCCTTGGCACGGTCATTTCCGGTGAGGTTGGTTTGACGCGAACCGCGGTTGGTGGTTTTGCTCTTTTTGATGTTTTTGATACGGGTATAAACTTTTGATTCGGTTTCGAAATCGTTGTATTTATCATCATAAACATGATTGAGTTCGACTTCTTTTCCGGATTCCGCGGGTTTCGCGATCTCCGGAGTTTCCGGTTTGCTTTCCGGTTTAACAAAAGGCTTGCCGGCTGTTTTCGGTCCGGCTGATCCCGGTTTTTCGGTTTGGGGCCGGAATTCTTTTTTCGGGGCCGCAGTTTCGGCTTTCGAGGCCGGTTTGACTTCTTTCGGAGTTTCCGCTACGGCCGGTTTTGGATCTTCCTTAACGATCGGTTCCGGTTGTTTTTCGGCGACCGGTTCTGGTTTTGCCGCCGGGGCCACCGCCGCGGCCGGTTTTTCGACTGGTTCTTTCTTTGGCTTCAGAGGCTTAATTTCGGTTTTGAATCGCTTTCCGAGTTTCTTGATGACTATCGGATCAATCGCGGTATCGAGGTTAGCAACGACCCCGATGTTGTCCAAAAGACCAAGCAGATATTTTTCGTTGACGTTCTCTCCCGATGCCAGCAGAATTTCCAATATTTCTTTAACCTTCATTTTTTTCACCTCCGTTTAATTTTTCTTGGATGGATTGGAAAAATCCCTGATCGGTAACCGCCACGATTTTACAGAGCGTTTTTCCGAGCGCTTGCGCCAACTCGTCGCTTTGCAGTTCAAAGCAGACCGGAACATGATAGAAAAAACATTTCCGGTTAAAATTATCAAGGGTTTTTTCGGATGCGTCCCCGGCCACAAAAACAAGCTTGGCCTGGTTGGCGCGAAGCGTTTCCAACACCGCTTCTTCGCCGGTAATGATCATGCGGGCCCGGTGCGCCAATCCCAATAAACTTAAAATTTTCTTTTTATTTTCGTTATTCAATATTCTCACCCAGAATTTTCAACAGTTGTTGATAGATCTCGTCCGGAACCGGTGTTTCCAGGTGCCGATCCAATATGTGTTTCTTCATGGCCATGGTCACGGCCGCTTTGCTCTTGGAAAGATAAGCCCCGCGTCCGCGGATCTTGCCGCTTTGGTCGATCACGACTGCCCCTTCGGCGGTATGCACGATCCGGAACATTTCCCCTTTGGGATGCTGTTCGTTGGTGGCCACGCATTTGCGCAGCGGTATTTTTCTTTCTTTCATCCGTTTCCTACTTTCTGGTGACGTTGTAAGTAAAATTGATCCCTTCCGCGGTCGCGTTAGTCAGGTTTTTGATATCAATGCGCCATCCGACCGCATAAGCGGCCAGCCGGGCATTCTGGCCCATCTTCCCGATGGCCAGGGAATATTGATCGTCCTTGACGATGACGATGGCTTGTTTGGTTTTATCATCCGTCAGAACCGCCAGCGATTTGGCCGGCAGCAAGGCTTCCGCGATCAGGTTGACCGGGTCGTCCCGCCAAGTGAAAATTTCGATTTTTTCGTTGTTCAGCATCTCGTTGATCTTGCGAATGCGCAGACCCCCCTGGCCGACGCAAGCGCCTTTGGCGTCTAAGTTGTTCTTCAGAGACAGAACGCCGATCTTGGTTTTCTCGCCCGGTTCGCGGGCGATCCCCATGATCTCGATCGAGCCGTCGGCGATCTCGGGAATGGTCAGTTCAAACAAACGTTTCACGATCTCGCGACCGGTTCTTGTCAAGAACACTTTCGGTCCTTTGGTCGTCTTTTCGACTTTGGTGATATAGACTTTTTTCTCGTCGCCGATGTTGAAGCTCTCATTCGGAAGACCTTCTTTGTCCGGCATGTTGGCCTGACAGTTCTTGCCAATGGAAAAAGTCACGAAGTTGTTGCTGTAATCGACGACGGTCGCGGTGATGACTTCGCCGACCCGTTC
>CAYQUB010000078.1:0-6701 GCA_964420625.1 uncultured Bacteroidales bacterium
AAGAAAGCTGGAGATGCATTGATGAGACTTTATAAGAAATCTTTTGCCATGTTAAGCTTCAATGTCGTTTTGGCCTTCGTCATAAGTAAGCGTCAAGACTTTGTTATTTTTGGTGAAAGTTCCGCTAGCGGTCAAAACCTCAGCCAAAGGGTCGTCCAGTTTGGAAGTGACGGTAAAAGTTCCGCCTCTTTTAAGTTCCAAATAATAATATTCATACCCATCCAAAACATCGATCGGCTGGGAATCAGTTTGTTCCGAATAGGAAAGACATTCATATTTTCCGTAAATTCCCCAATAATTGATCAAAGATCCCCCGATCAGTCCCAAGGAAATCAGACCTACCAATATCATGGCGCCGATCATTATTTTTTTGCTCATGTTATTTCTCCTAAGATCTAGATAATGCTTGTAATATTATAACATAAAAACGAGGATTGAAAAACCTTTTGTTTCAAAATAATCAATGAATTGGCAAAAACGAAAAAAGAAAACCCGCCAAAGAGTTGAGAAAAGACCGGGGTTGTTGTATAATATTAAAAAGAAAGCTGGAGATGCATTGATGAGACTTTATAAGAAATCTTTTGCCATGTTAATATTTCTGATGTTGTTGGGCCTCTCCGGATGCTTTTTTTCGGATCCTTACCGGAAGATGGAAGATGTTTACGAGAACATGTTTCCGGGAGCGGATTTAAGCGCGGTCTCCACCAATCTGTTTTTCCCGGATCAAGTCGACGGCGTTGACCTTACCTGGTCTTCACCAAACTGGAATGTCATCACCAGCGAAGGCAAGATCACCCGCGGAGACGTTGATGCGACCGTCGTCGTTGACATCACTTTGGAATACAAAGGCGTTTATGTCTTTGAACAATATACCATCACGGTTCTGAAAAAATCGGTATTTTCCGTGAGCCGCGCGGTTTCCACGGCTTCCGGATCGGTGATCACCGTCGAAGGCATCGTCATCGGCATCATCGGTTCCGATTCGATCATTCACGACGGCGAAGCGGGAATTTATCTGAAAGGTTCCGGTTTGGGGCTGGCCCTTGGGGATCAGATCCAGGCGGTTGGGACCAAAGACAACGAAAGCGGGTTGCATGTGATCCGTAACATTGCCAGTTTGATCCTGCTTGCCAAGGACATGAACCTGCCGGGGGGAGCCTCCGTTTCCAGTTTTTTGGAGATCAACCAACAAAGCCGGCTTTTTTCCATTGCTGATCTAACCGTCATCAGTCTTCCGGGGGCTTTTCCGGAAGGAGTGGATCTGACGATCGGGCTAAGGGACAGCGCCGGGCACGAAATGTCATTGCTGATCAGCGGAGAACTTGATTCTTCGATCTTTCAGGGATTGCTTTCGACGCTTCAAGCCTTGGAAATCGGCCATGAAGTACGCCTTGACCAAGCTGTGAGCAATTATCATGGCGGCGGAAATCGACTGCTACTCGTGACCGCAACCGGACTTGTTTCAACCACTATCCCGGCCATGGATTCTTTTTATCCGGACATTGACTCGATGGATCTTTTGGAAGATTTGCTTTTGGATGAAGAAGAATATGTCGGTCTGCCATCAACCCTAAGCGCTAACGCGCTGATCATCCCGGTGGACTTTAGGGACTACACTTTTACGGCCGGAGACCTTGACCGGTTGGAAAAAGCCTTTTTTGGGACCGAAACGGATACCGGCTGGGAAAGCGTGAAGAGCTATTACGAAGAAAGCTCCTATGGAAAGTTTGCTTTTTCCGGAACGGTTTTGGATGTTTTTCACACCAATGAAAATGCTTCTTACTATTCGAATTTATACAAAGACGGCTATGACGCCGAATATGAGATCGTCCATGATGCTTTGACTTTCTACGATTCCCAGATCGATTATTCGCTTTATGATCAAAACGACGATACTTACATCGACGCTTTGTATTTCGTTTACGCGGCTCCGGTCTATTACGAAGACGTGTTGTTTTCTTTGAACAACGTGGATTTGTGGTGGGGTTATGTTTCTCAGTATTTTACGGACGAATATGAATATTATGACGGCGTCGAAGCCAATTATTATTTCTGGGCGGGACTGGACTTCATGGACGAACCGCTGGTCGCCGGTTACCCGCACAGCACCTATGTGGAGACCAACTGTTCCACTTACATCCATGAGACCGGACATATGCTCGGGCTGGAAGATTACTACGACTATGACGATTCCGTCGGACCGGACGGCGGTCTGGGCGGAGCGGACATGATGGATTATACCGTCGGCGATCACAATCCGTTTTCGAAGATCCTGCTGGGGTGGACAACGCCGTTGGTCGTGAGCGGGAAAACCACCACGGTTACTCTGCATCCGTTTGTTTCCACCGGCGATGCGGTTTTGATCTCACCGGGTTGGAAAGGCACCTATTTCGATGAGTATTTTCTGATCGATTTCTATGTGCCGACCGGACTGAACGCGGCCCAGGCGGGATATGACGGATTATTCACGCAATCAGGAATTCGGATCTTTCATGTTGATGCGGTGGTCGATCCGCTTCAGGGCTCTTGGAAGAACCTGGATGGTTATTATTCGGTCTTTTCTTTCAACAACAGCGATACCGCCCGAAAACTGATCAAGATCATCGAAGCGGACGGCGATTACTCGATTGAGAATACCGGGATCGCGGAAAACGCCGATTTGTTCCGCCCCGGCGACATCTTTGGCCAAACCAGTTTTCCGACCTATCGATATTACGGAGGAGACCTGATCGGGTTTCAAGTCGAAGTCGTAAGCATGACGGCCACGACCGCCGTCATCAACATCATTTATGATTGATAAATAAAGGAAAGAGGATTCCCGCTGGGGCGGGAATCTTTCTTATCTTCCAAGTTCCTATGTCATTTTAAAGAATTTTATGGTAAAATGACCTTAAGAAAAAGGTGATCCAATGGAAACAAATCGCAAATCAATCACGCTGATTGACGGAAACAGTTTGATGTTCCGTTCCTATTACGCTACTTCATATACCGGAAATCTGATGAAAAACCGCGAAGGCATCTATACCAATGCTCTGTTCGGGTTTTGCAACATGGTCAACCGGCTGCTGACCGAAGAAGTCGATTATGCTTTTGTGGCTTTTGACGCCGGAAAAAAGACTTTTCGTCACCAACAATACGCCGATTACAAAGGAACCAGAAAACCGCTTCCCGAAGAACTGCGGATGCAGATCCCGCTGATCAAGGAATATTTGGACATTCTTAAGGTCAAGCGGGCGGAGAGCCTGGAGTTTGAAGGTGACGATCTCATCGCCAGCGTGGCGAGGCTGTCCATGGAGGATTTTGACGAGATCCGGGTCATTACGGGAGACCGGGATCTGCTTCAACTCGTCAATGGCAAAATAACCGTTTGTCTGACCAAAAAAGGCATCGGCGAACTCGATGAATACAATGAGGGTAATTTCCGAGAAAAAACCGGAATGACTCCCGGCCAGGTCGTGGAATACAAAGCCATCGTCGGGGATGCTTCCGATAATCTTCCGGGGGTCAAAGGCGTCGGGGATGTCACCGCCATCAAACTGCTTGGGGAATACGGGAATTTGGATGCCATCTACCAAAATTTAAACAAACTGACGCCGAGAGTCCGGGCGGCCTTTGAAGAAAGCCGGGAAATGGCTTACCGCTGCCGTTATCTGGCCACCCTCAAAAGCGACATCAAACTGGATTTTGAAGCGCTTGATCTGCGCATCAAAAAATATGATGTTGACGCCCTGATCGAATTTTTCCAAAAAATGGAATTCAATGCTTTCCTAAAGAAACTCAACCAACAGAAAATCGTGCCGCTGAGCAGCACGGTGACAATTGTAAACGACCCAAGCACCAATCTTTCAGATTGGCTTAAGGAAGACGCTTACGTGAATATGGAGAGTTTCGGGGCCAGTTACTATCAAGGAAAGTTTTTGGGGATCAGTTTCGTTGCTTCCCAAAAACAATTGTTTCTGACCGCGGAAGCCGTTTTGGGAAATCCGGCCGTAAGAACATATTTGGAAGACCCGAAATATAAAAAGAAAACCTTTGATTTTAAAGCCATGAAAGTCGTCTTGACCCGAGTCGGTATCAATCTCCAAGGCGTAACCGATGATTTCATGTTGGCGGCTTATCTGATCAATCCGGCTTTCGGTTCGGATGACATCAAAAAAACCATGGACAATTTTTGTGCCAACAGTTTAGCTTTCTATGAAAACATCTATGGAGCCAATACCAAGATGAAGATCCCGCCGATCGAGATATACGCAAAATACAGCGTGGACAAAGGCTTGCTGCTTAGGAATCTTGATCACGAGATTCATGAAAAACTGGAACAGATCGAAGTTTTGGATCTTTATCGAACCGAACTGCAGCTTTCGGAAGTCCTGGCGGAGATGGAACGAAACGGTCTACTTATTGATCTTAAGGAACTTGAGATTAACGGGAAAGAAATGACTGCCAAAGCCGAGAGCATCCAGGAAGACATTTACTTCATCGCGGGAGAAGAGTTCAACATCAACTCGCCCAAACAACTTGGCGAGATCTTATTTGAAAAACTTCATCTTCCCCATGGAAAGAAAAACAAAACCGGATATTCCACGAATGTTGACATTCTGGATAAATTGGCCAAAGATTATGTCATTGCCCGGGAGATCCTGGAATACCGGACATATACCAAACTGATCAGCACGTACATCAATGGCATCCGCGATCTGGCGGACCAAGATCACTTCATTCATCCGCTGTACAAACAAGCCCTCACCCTGACCGGACGGCTGTCTTCGGTCGAACCAAACATTCAAAACATGCCGATCCGAAGCGAAGAAGGAGAAGTCATCAGAGAATTCTTCATTTCCCGCTGGCCCAACGGCGTAATCATGAGCGCGGACTATTCGCAGATCGAACTGCGGGTCCTGGCGCACATGGCCAACGATCCGGTCATGATCGAGGCCTTCGCGAAGTCCATTGATTTCCATACTCAGACCGCCGCCCGGCTGAACGACATTCCGGCCGAGCAAGTCACCAAAGAAATGCGGCGGGTGGCCAAAGCCATCAATTTCGGGATCATTTACGGAATGAGCGCCTGGGGTTTGAGCGAAGCCATCAATATCTCGCAATACGATGCCAATGTTTACATAAACAAATATTTTTATACTTACCAACGGACCAAAGCTTTCCTGGATGAGACCGTGGCCAACGCCAGAAAAGACGGATATACCAAAACCCTCTTTAACCGCCGGCGGTACATTCCGGAAGCCACGAGCGATAACGCCACTCTTCGTAATTTCGGAGACCGGACGGCGATGAATGCTCCCATTCAGGGAAGCGCCGCGGACATCATCAAAATTGCCATGAACCGCATCAGCCAAAGGATGAAAAAAGAACATCTCCGTTCTTTAATGATCGCTCAGGTTCACGACGAACTGGTGTTTGACTGCCTTCCGGAGGAAGTCGAAACCATGAAGAAAATGGTTGAACATGAAATGGAACACGCGACCGAACTGCGGGTTCATCTCAACGCCGACGTCGCGGTCGGGAAAAATTGGGCGCAAGCCAAATAAAGAAAGGATCGATTATGGAAATCATCAACCGACGCCGAAGCGTCCGTTCTTACACCGATCAATCGATCGAAAAAGCGAAAATGGAAATCATATTGCGCGCGGCCATGCAAGCTCCGAGCGCCTGCAATCAGCAGCCTTGGCACTTCCTGGTCATTCAGGACCAAGAAACGATGCGAAAGATCGTGGAAGCATACCCCCGTTCGAAAATGGTGAGCGAAGCCGCCGCCGTGATCTTCGTCCTTCTTGACCATGAGCACATGACCGTCCCGCTGATGGGACCGCAGGATGGATCCGCGGCAACCATGAACATTCTTCTGGCGGCTACCGAAATGGGGATCGGCAGCGTCTGGTGCGGAGTTTATCCGAATCCGGACCGTATGGATACCGTGGCGAAAGTCCTGAACATCCCCAGCCGTTACAAACCTTTTTCCATGATCCCGCTCGGATATCCGAAAGATCCGGACGCCTTGCATTTCACCGATCGTTTCGATCCGGCGAAAGTTTCTTTCGAGAAGTTTTAACATGCCTGAACTGCCAGAAGTAGAAACGGTTCGAAGGAGTTTATTAGATCTGATCATCGGAAAAACGATCAGGGACGTGAGTGCGCCGTATTCGAAAATCATCCGGAACATGGAATTTCCGGAATTTCGGTCGGCACTGCTCGGCCAGACTTTTCTTGACATTAAGCGCAAAGGGAAGATCTTGATCTTTTTGTTAAACAAAGCCATTTTGCTTTCGCATTTGCGGATGGAAGGCAAGTATGTCTTAAGACATGAAGAAGCGATTGCCAAACACGAGCATGTCATTTTCTGGTTTACGGACGGAAGCAATCTTCGTTACGCCGATACCCGGAAATTCGGAGTCATGGATCTGTTTTTGACCACGGATATTTCCAAAGTAATGGCTTGTGAACCCTTATGCAAAGTCGGGCGGGAGCCGATGGATCCGGAAATGAATGTTGCTTATCTGAAAAACAAATTCGGACGCAGCCAAAAGCCGATCAAAACGACTTTGCTTGACCAAACCGTCATGGCCGGGCTCGGAAACATCTATGTTGATGAAGTTTTGTTCCTAAGCAAGATCCACCCCAATTCCAAAACCAATGCGCTTTCGGACCAGCAGATCGCGAAGATCATCGCGAATTCTCAAGCGGTC
>CAYQUB010000079.1:0-6536 GCA_964420625.1 uncultured Bacteroidales bacterium
GATTGATGCTGTTGACGACGACGGCTTCTCCGGAAGCTTTTCCCGCTAAGCTTGGATCAACATAGAAAGCATCGATCTCATAAGCTCCGCCGAGATTGTTGGTGATCGACTTGACGCTTGGCAATTTCGCCGGATCCGGAGTGATGACGTTTCCTTCAGCATCTCCGAAGAAGTTATGATCGAAATTGACGAGCGACGGATTGGTGATCTCGGTATCGCCGGTCGTGTTGAGACTGCGATAATAATAAGTCGCCGGTTCGCCCAAGAAAGTGTTATAGGTCACGTTGCCGACCCAAGCATAAGCCAGATGGTTGGCGGCAGTCGCGTTGTTTCTCAGCCACAGATAATTGAAGCAAGTTTCGAAAACATTATGGTCAACGGTAATGGTAATTCCGTATTCCTGATAAGCATTGGTGGTGATGGCTCCCGAGAATTCATTGGTCAGAGAACCGATGTTTTTGAAGGAGTTTCCGGAAATGGTGATGATCTGCGGATTGACGCTGTCTTTGGATCCGCCGGTGGCCCGCAGATAAATGCCGTTGTACGCGCCCAGGACCTCGTTTTCAAAGACGTTATCGGAAATGAGGACGGTCCCGTGGTTATACCCGCCGTCAAGGCGGATCGCTTCGCGATCGAAGTTCAAGAAAGCATTTCCCGAGATGGTCGCATTGAGGACATTGGCCAACAAAATGTTATTGGCAGAAACATGGTTAAACTTATTGTTGACAATGACGATGTTTTCCATGACGTTGCTGGCTTTGGAGAAAGCCAGGAAACTTGGCAAAGCATAATTTCTCGAAGCCGACCAAGCGACCGTGGTTTCGGCCGTATCAAAAACCAAGTTGTTTTGGAAAGTCACATTTTTGATGGTTCCCAGACCAATGACGGACCCATTTCCGGTGAAAGCCAGGCCGTCGATCAAAAGCCCGTCCATGGAAATTCCGACGGTGATGACCCCGGACATGACGGCTTCCGCGTTGCGAACGTCTTCGTTCGGGTTAAGCCCAACGTTCGGTCCCAAGATCTGAACGCCGGCGGCATTGATGGCCAAGGATTGGGAATAATTTCCCGGATAAACGAAGATCTTCGCCTCGATCGCGGGTACGGCCTTACCGAAGTCCGAAAAGGCGTTGATCCCCACAATGTAATCGATGCTTTCATAAGTGACGGATGAATATCTTTCGCTAGCCGCCAAAGCCGCATCAATGACGATGTTCGGATGAACCGGAGCGGTCACTTTTTCAACCACTTTGATGGTGAACGATGAAGAAAGCGTACTTAGCACGCTGCTGGTCGCGGTGATGGTGGCGGTGCCGGCCTTGATGCCGACGACGTTTCCGGCCGCATCAACGGTGGCGACGGTATCATCGCCGGAATCGTAAGTTACCAATTGATCGGCCAAACCCGGGCTGATGACGGAACTAAGCTGCAAGTTCTCGTCGATCTGAATGACGGTTTCTGGTCCGGTCAGAGTAATGCTGCTCGGAAGCGGCAAGACCACGGTAATGGTCAGAGATCCGCTGACGGTGCCAAGCGCGATGGAAGTCGCGATGACATCGACGGTTCCCATTTTGACGGCGGTAAGCAGTCCGGTCTCATCAATGTAAGCGACCGAATTATCGGAGGTTGACCAAGTTACGCCCTGATCAGCCAGTTCCGGGCTGATGACCGCGGACATTTGCAAAGTATTGGTTAGGTTGACTTCCGTTAGTCCATCCGCGCCGGTGACGGTGATGGTCGCGGGATCGGGAGGAAGAATGGCAATGTTGACCCGGCCAAACTGCGTTTCCAAAACTTCGGAAGTGGCGGTGATGGTGACAACGCCAACCCCAAGGAAAGTGACCAATCCGGTTTCAGAAACGGTGGCCAAAGCCCGATCACTGGACGTCCAAACGACGGCCTGTGAAGCTTTGGAAGGCAAAACGGTCGCGCCAAGCTGCAAGGTTTCTCCGGCTTTGGCAGTCACGGTGGCATTGGTGACGGCTACTTTGGTCGGGTTAGGCAAAACGACGGTTACCGTGATGGTATCCGATCCGCCCTTTCCGGAAACAGTGACAGTCGCGGTTCCGACGGCGATTCCCCGAACGATCCCGTTAGTGACGGTGGCCACGTCAGGATTGCTGGAAACCCAAAGGAAACTCATGGCTTGGGCCGGGGTGACGGTCGGGACTAAAGTCACCTCCTGGTCAACGGCCACAGTCATGGCATCTTCCGCCAGACTGATCGTGACCGCGCTCACCACCACGGTGATTTCGGCGGTCACTTCTTTGTCTTGGACGGTAACGGTAATCTTGGCCGTCCCCGCGCCAACGGCGGTAACGACTCCGTTTGCAACCGTGACAACGTCTTCGTCATCCGATGTCCAGACATACACTAAATCTTCTTTGTTGGCGATCGGGATCAGCGTTTCCGTGTCCCCCACGGTCAGGTTGATCGATTCGCTTTCAAAGCTCAGTTCGGTCTTCTCTCCGCAGGCCGCCAAAAATAAGGCACTGGTCAGAGTGATGAATAAAACCAAAAATTTCGCGATTTTTCTCATGCTATTTTGATTTGTTAAGCCTTTGCGTACTGACAGGCTTAATAAACTTTCCTCCACTTATGAATTTAGTCAGTACGAAAAACATTTACAGATCAAATTATAGCATCATCAACGCTTTTTTTCTACAAAAAATGAAATAAATAAAAAAAAGCCTGGAGCTTTTTCAAACTCGGGGCTTTTTCGGCTTTATCAAGCGGGGGTGTAAACGTGAGCGTCAATGTAAGTGAAATCATCCTTTGCATAAACGTCCCAATCATTTGGATCAAAGACGGTGATCGGGAATCCAACATGAGTGGCTTTGCGGACCAAGGTGTTGTCAACGGTGTCACCGGTTCCGACGATCCAGGAAGTCCCCGGATCGGTTCCAACCACACCGATGATGTCGATGACTTGTCCCAGTTTTCTTAAAACGACCGCATCATCGCCGTTAAAGTTAATGACGTAACTGTTGTCAATGGCGCCAACCGGTTTGGAGGCCGCGATGAAATCCGCATGAACGCACACAATCACATCTCCCGCCGCTAACATGGTTCCCTCGGCGAAAGTCATGGATTGCGAAACGGTCGCGGAACCGTTGCTGTAAAGTTCAAGCGAGTAAGCGCCCAAATTGATGGCCGCCGCGGTCGGATTGTAAATCTCGATCCATTTGTTGTAACTGCCGCCCTCGCCGTATTCGCTAATGAACAATCCCTTATTGGCGGTCAATTGAGCATTTTCGATCTTGTCAAGCAAAGTAGCCGGATCAACGGTCGCGACTCCGTCAGCGTCATAAATGGTATTTCCGTAGAATTGCGTCTTGACGACACCCGGAGTGGCAAGACCGTTGTAATAATAGTTGTCAACCGGAATGGTCTTGAAGAGGTTTCCGGAAACGATGATCTCCAGATCGTCGGCTTCAGCGGCCGCATGATCAATCCGGATGTCATTTCTGGCACTGCGATCAAAAGTGTTGTTGAGAATGGAAATATCGGTTCCATTGAGTGCAACTTGCATGTTTCGCATCGAGATTGCTCCGGTTGGATAATCAGCAGCATACCCAAAGCCGTTGTTAACGAAGGTGTTTCCGGAAATGGTGATCTGTGTACAAGTGCTGGTTCCCACGAACAATCCGTATTGGCCAACATTCTCCAAGGTATTACCGGTGAAAATCAATTTCCCAATGACTCCGCCGTCATTGTCGTTTAGGCGAACGCCATCTGAACTTGCATCCGTGATGGTGTTGTTTTTGAAAGTGAAGTTCTCAACAAAAGCGATACGAACGGATCGGTCAGCGCCAAAGCTGAAGAACTTATTATTGTTGATGACAAAGTTTAGGACTTTCTGATCAGCGGATGCTTGTTTGAAAACGATGAAGCCGCTGCTTCCGTCTCCGCCCCCGCCGTCAACGATGTTGTAACTGAAGGTAAATCCGTCAATTAGGCCAGCCGCATCGCCGGTGATCTTGCAAGTATCAGCGTTATGCAAGAAGGTCAACCCTTTGATGGTAACGTTCTTGACGGCAGTCGCGATGGTGATGTTTCCGGACATGACGGCTTCGTTGACGCGAGTGCCAGTGTTTGGATCGATGGTCGCATTCGGGCCGATGATCGAAACATTGTCGAAAGAAATGGTGATGGCATCGCTGTAAGCTCCGTCATTGACGTAGACAACAGTATCCAATCCCACGATTGCAAAAGCTTCTGCCAAAGTGTCAAAGGCATTGATGCCAACATAATAATCTTTCCCGCCTTGGGTGATCTTAGTCATGTCAGCTTCGGTAGCCAAAGCCGCGTCAACCAAAACGTTGGCGGCGATGGTGTCAACCACGATTTCATATTCAAAGAATAAGGTATCGAGTTCCGCCGAGGTGGCTTTGATCTTAACGGTTCCGGCTTTCAATCCGGTCACATTTCCGTTTTGATCGACGATGGCGATGGTCTCATCGGCCGATGACCAAACAAAGGTCTGCGGAGCAGTGTTCGGAAGAACTTTTCCGACCAGAGTGATCTTTTCGCCGATCTTGGCAGTGGCCGGTCCGGTGATTTGGACGGAAGTCGGAATGTACGAAGTAACAATTCCTGCTTCCAATTCGGCTTTGGTGTTATAAACGACCAGGTTGCTTTCTGCGGTCTTATGCAGGTCGAATTGAGCAGCGGTAATCGTCGCTTTGGCCACGTCGGTTGTTCCGTAATAGTTGTAGTTGATGTAGACGGTATCAACGTTGGTCAAATTGGTATCGGAAGATTTAAGCAAGTTCTGGAAGTAGAAGGTTACTCCGTCCGCATCAATGAATGAGTTGTACTCGATGTACGCTGCCCACAGGATGTTCTTAGGTAACCAAGTTGCAACGGAAGTAACGTTGCCGCGCAAACTGATGTAGTTGGTGCAGTTTTCAAATTCGTTATAACGGATTGTGAAAATGGCGTTCTTCTTCTCTGCGTATCCGGATGTTCCGATCGCGCCAATGCGGGTGCTGAGCGGAATTTCGGTAACGCCGGCTGATCCGATGTTCTTGAAGCGGTTGTAATAAATGTTGGCAGCCAATGGATCAGAATAAGCGCCGGTGCAGCTGCGAATATAAATTCCGTTATAAGTGAAGTTCTCGAAAGAGTTGTCGTGAATGTCGAGGGTTCCGCTGACTGACCCGTAATCCATTCGGATGGCATCGCGAGCTCCGTTAATAAAGACGTTTCCGGAAATAGTAACACCGTCAACGCACAATAAGAAAATGTTGGTGTCAGCTACATTCGAGAATTTATTGTTGATAAATTCGTAATCATTCAACCAGCCGTATTTCGGGACGATATTGATGAATCCTGGACTAGCAGTGGTAAAGTAAGTAATTGCGTCCAATCCACCTGCGGAGTAAGCAGTTTCTTTCCAAGCTAATGTTGGAGCAACTGTGTCATATGCGTAGTTATTCTCGTAAACAAAACCCTTAAGGCTTGTCTTAACACCATAACTTCGGATTCGGGCATTACCAGTGAATGAGAATCCTTTAATAATAACATTGTTGGCTTCATTTAGTGCCCAAACGGCGTTGATAATGGTTGCTGTTGGAGAAACAGCTAAGAAAGCCGTGTCATCAACAGTTGGGTTGATCCCCGCGTTCAAAGACTTCAGGGTCACGCCTTTGGTAATGGTGATTTCCTCAGCGTAAGTTCCCGGAAGAACGATGATGGTTGCGCCCGCCGGAGCTATTGCCAACGCTTCAGTGATGGTCGCGAAAGCCCGAACTCCGTATTCCAAACTCAAGTTTTGAACGGTGACTGGATCGTTCAGGACTTTTCCCACCAAACTTGGGTCGACATAGAATCCGGAAACGGCGTCTTCATAAGCTTCCAAAGTAGCGTAGTAAGGAGCAAATCCCGAAGCATTCAAGCCCAGGAATTCCGAAGCAACCGGTTCAACGGCGAAATAGTTGAATTGTCCGTTGATGAGGTTGTTGACGGAAGCGGCATCGCTGTTCTTATTGATGTAATCGCAAGGGCCATCGTCTGGGTCGATGCATACGCCTTCGTTGAATTTGTTGAAGTTAACGTTAATTTCCAAAGTTTCGGCGGTAGCAGTCCCGTATTTGAAACGGATGTCATGCCAAGCCGAGTTATACAAGAAATTATTGTACTTGATGTTGATGACGGTCTTTGGAGCCAAAGCTTCCGGAGCGAAGTTGATGATGTTGGTTAAACCATAAACTCCGGTTCCTTCCGGATCGACACCAATGTCATTGTTCAGAATGTCGATGTTAGTGGCGCTGTAACGGCCGATAACGATCGGATATTGAATGTTCATTCTGAAAATATTGTTTTGAATCAAAATGGTTCCAGCGGCTCCGCATCCGGTTCCGACGGCAGTCCAACCCGAGTTTCCGGTGCCTTCCAAACGAATGGAGTCAAAGAAACGTTGGAAATAGCAGCCTTGAATGATCAGGTTCTTGGCGTTATTGATCCGAACGCCGCGATATCCCTGGTTCTTGGTGTCATAGAGAGCGGAATCCAAGATTTCGATGTTCAGATTG
>CAYQUB010000080.1:0-6469 GCA_964420625.1 uncultured Bacteroidales bacterium
GAGATCCACGCCCTTCTCGGCGAAAACGGAGCGGGCAAATCAACGCTGATGAGCGTTTTGTTTGGCTTGTACAAGCCCGAAGAGGGGGAGATCTTCAAAAATGGTGAGAAAGTTGACATTTCCGACCCGAATGACGCCAATAATTTGGGAATCGGAATGGTCCATCAGCATTATAAGCTGGTTGATGTTTTTTCGGTCCTGGACAACATCATTTTGGGAGCCGAAACGACCAAAAACGGATTCTTGCAAAAGAAAGAAGCCCGGCGAAAAGTCATTGAGTTGAGCGAAAAGTATAAACTTCATGTTGATGTTGATGCTTTGATTGAAGACATTTCCGTGGGCATGCAACAAAGAGTCGAAATCCTGAAGATGCTTTACCGTGACAATGAGATTTTGATTTTTGATGAACCGACCGCGGTCCTGACTCCTCAGGAAATTGATGAACTCATGGACATCATGAAAGGTTTCACCAAGGAAGGCAAATCCATCTTGTTCATCACTCATAAACTAAATGAAATAATGGCCGTTGCTGACCGGGTGACCGTCCTTCGAAAAGGAAAATGCATCGGAACCGTAAACGTCTCCGAAACTTCGGTTGAAGAATTATCGGAAATGATGGTCGGAAGAAAAGTCAATTTCATCATTGAAAAGAAACTTGAAGAGATCGGAGAAACCATTCTGGAAGTGGAGAACCTGGTTGTTTCCTCAAAGAAACACAAAAACAACGCGGTAAGAAACATTTCTTTCCAAGTTAAAGCGGGGGAGATCGTTTGCTTGGCGGGAATTGAAGGAAACGGGCAGACCGAATTTGTTCATGCTTTGACCGGTCTCGAAAAAATCTCCAGCGGCAAGATCAAATTGAACGTAGTTGACATAACCCAAGCTTCCATCCGGACTCGAAGCAAACTGGGCATGAGTCACATCCCGGAAGACCGCCATAAACACGGTTTGATTTTGGATTTCAAATTGGAACAAAATTTGGTCCTTCAAAGATACTGGCAGCCGGAATTTCAAAAATTAGGGTTCATCAAAAATACGGCCGTAAGAGAGTACTCCGAACGATTAATCGAAAAATTCGACATTCGTGCCGGGCGGGGACCTTTAACATTGGTCAGATCAATGTCCGGGGGAAACCAACAAAAAGCCATCATTGCCCGTGAAATCGACCGCAATCCAAATCTGTTGGTCGCTTTTCAGCCGACCCGCGGCCTGGATGTTGGAGCAATTGAATATATTCATAAACAATTAGTCGCTCAAAGAGATGAAAAAAAGGCGGTTCTTTTGATCTCCTTGGAACTTGATGAAGTCATGAATGTTTCCGATCGGATTTTGGTCATGTATGAAGGCGAAATCGTTGGCGAATTCGATCCGAAAACCGTGACCATTCAGGAACTCGGCCTCTACATGGCCGGAGCCAAGAGACAGGGAGGGCAAGCCAAGTGAATAAGATTTTTAGTTGGTTTAAGAAACTGTTCGTGGTCATTGGCCAATGGTTCAAAAAAATATTGGTGGCTTTTGGGAAATGGATTGAACCGGTTTGCGCGGCCTTCCGAAAATGGATTAAATCTTTTTTCTATAAGGTTGACGACCGGGAAGCCAAATTACTGACCATTTACAAAAAACCCGCCACAAAATCCGTTACGGCGTCTTTGGTATCCATTTTCGCCGGAATGCTGTTGGGCGGTCTCATATTGATTCTTCTGGCCCTAGTCTCGGGCGGGGACATTTCCATGAAAGCCGCTTGGGATGGTTTCCGACTGATCTTCATCGGCGTGTTCAATACCGGAAGAAATCTCACCGGCGAACTGACTTTCGGATTCAACAGCACCAACATCGGCAATGTCTTGTTTCGGGCCACCCCGCTAATTTTAACCGGCTTGTCCATAGCCGTGGCTTTTAAAACCGGACTCTTCAACATTGGAGCCGCCGGACAATACCTGATTGGAACGGCGGCGTCTTTAATCGTGGCTTTGTCGATCCCGACCGAAATCGTTCCCGCGTGGATCGTCTGGTCACTGGCCTTTCTGGCCGGCATGTTATTCGGGGCTTTGTGGGGGGCCATTCCCGGCATCTTTAAGGCCTTTTTGAATGTGAATGAGGTCATTACCGGTATCATGACCAACTGGATCGCGGCCAATCTGGTCACCTCCTTGTTTGATAACAATACCGGATTATTTCAAAATCTCCTGGATCCTTCACCAACCAAAAACTATTCTTACGTTTTTAAAACCACCGAAAATGGCATTGCGACTTCAAAAATGGGTTTGGACATTCTGTTTCCAAATTCCCAGGTCAACGGCGGAATCATCATCGCCATCGTGATTGCCATCATCGTTTACATCGTTCTGAACAAAACGACTTTTGGGTATGAATTGAAGGCCTGCGGAAGCAACCGGCATGCGGCCAAATACGCGGGGATCAACGAAAAACGCAGCATCGTTTTATCGATGGCCATCGCGGGATCATTGGCGGGAGCCAGCGCCGCTCTTTATTACCTGTCGGGGAACACGGAATTTTATTGGTCGACATACCAATCGCTTCCGGCGGTCGGGTTTAACGGAATTCCGATTGCCCTTCTGGCTTACAATCACCCGATTGGAGTAATCTTTTCCGGAATATTCATGTCATACTTAAATGTAGCGGGACTTCAGCTGAAAAACCTGACCCCGTTCAACGAATACATTACGGATATCATCGTGGCTGCGATTGTCTACCTGAGCGCGTTCTCGTTGGCATTCAAAGATATTTTAAATGGCAAGTACTTTAAGAAAAAAGACCACAAAGCGCTGGTGGGCGAGGTACTCGATGAGGTTCCGAAGGTGGAAATTGAAAACACGGAGGTAAGAAAATAATGGTATTTCTCATTCAACAAACTGTTATTTATACCATCCCTCTGATGATCGTCGCTCTCGCGGGAGTCTTCGCGGAAAGAAGCGGTATCATAAACATTGCCTTGGAAGGCTTAATGGTCATGGGAGCTTTCATTGGCGTCCTGTTTGTCAGAAGCATCATTAATTTGGAAGTTCCGCTTTCATTTGGTCAGCCTTTATTGATCTTGGGCATGCTTATTTCCATCCTTGGCGGTTGTTTGTTCGCTTTATTGTTGGGATTCGCGGCCATTAACCAAAAAGCCGATCAGACCATCGGCGGCAGTGCCCTAAACCTTTTGGCCCCGGCTTTGGTTTTGTTCTTCATTTTGCTGCTTACTTCTCAAAGCGTCCTGAACATCGACTCCAGGTACAGTTCCAACGATTACTTCATGTTGAACCAAGATGATTTCGGACTGGGAACCCGGCTTGACAACCCTCTGGGTGTGATCGGAAACATTTTGTTTAATAAAACCTACATCACCACCTGGATCTGTTTGGCCCTCTACATTGGGCTGTCCGTTATTTTATACAAGACCAAATTCGGATTAAGACTCCGTTCCTGCGGCGAAAATCCTCAAGCATCAGCCTCAGTCGGAATCAATGTCTACAAAATGCGATATAGCGGCATTCTGATCTCCGGCGGATTGGCGGGATTGGGCGGCTTCGTTTACGCGGTCACGATCGTCGGCGCTTCAAGCAACGGGGATGTGGCGGGCTTTGGTTTCTTGGCTTTGGCAGTCATGATATTTGGTAACTGGAAACCAAAAAACATCGCCGGCGCGGCTTTGCTGTTTGGCTTGTTGAAATGCATTTCCGTTGGTTTTCCGTACATTGACATCAATAACGACGGAATATATTTCCTAAATACACTGGGAATCAGCCAACACATTTACCGGATTTTGCCTTATTTGATCACTTTAGTCGTGCTGGCCTTTACTTCCAAGAAGTCTCGGGCTCCGAAAGCCGAAGGCATTCCATACGATACCGGAAAACGGTAAAGACCAAGGCGGTTTGGGTTTTCTAAATTAAATAAACCATCAACCAGAGCCAGTTTCCAAAAACCAAGCGGAACTGGCTCTTTATTATAGCTTTGGTGAATCCCCAAAAACTATTAACAAAATAGTGGAAATTTTGGAAAGTCTGTGGTAAAATACAATATGGTTTTGAGTGAGACCATCCAAAAGGAGAAACAAAAATGAACATTTGGCATGACATCAGCGCCGATCGGATCAAGATCGAAGATTTTATCGCGGTCATCGAAATAGCGAAGGGAAGCAAAAACAAATATGAAATGGACAAGGAAACCGGACTGATCATCCTTGACCGGATCCTTTACACTTCAACTCACTATCCGGCCAATTACGGGTTCATTCCCCGAACTTTGGCTGAAGATCATGATCCTTTGGATGTTTTGGTTCTTTGTAGTGAGGCCTTGGTGCCGATGAGCATGGCCAGATGCTACCCGATCGGGGTGGTTCGCATGCTTGACAACGAAGAAACCGATGACAAGATAATCGCTATTCCGTTCAAAGACCCGACTTGGAACTACTATCACGAACTGGAAGAATTGCCCCCGCACATCACGGCCGAGATCGAGCATTTCTTTAAAGTATACAAGAACTTGGAACACCGGGAAACGACCGGGTTTGAGATCTACGGACGAGCGAAAGCCATCGAGATCATCGAAAAGTCTATGGAAGTATATAATAAAAAATTTTACAAAGGAAGATAAACATGTTAGGACTGTCTTATGAAACATCCGCCATCCTGGGAATCGCCTTCATTTTCATAATGACGGTTTTGGGAGCCGTCGCGGTTTTCCTCTTTAAAAAGCCGCTGAGTCTCCGCTTCAATCAAATCCTATTTGGATTTGCGGCCGGAGTCATGGTGGCCGCTTCCATTTGGTCGCTTTTGATTCCCGCGATGGAAGAAGCAAACAATCTGGGCATGGTAAAGTGGCTTCCCCCGGTCCTCGGATTTGTTGTTGGGGCATTGTTCCTGCTTCTGATTGACAACCTGCTTCCCCATCTGCACATCAATGACAGCCGTCCCGAAGGTTTGAAGGCCAAATTTACCCGAAGCACGATGCTTACTTTGGCCATGGCTTTGCACAATGCCCCGGAAGGGCTGGCCGTCGGATTGGCGTATGGTTATGCACTTAAGACCGGTGATCCGCTCATACTGATTTCCGCGACCGGGATCGCTTTGGGAATCGGGATTCAGAACTTCCCGGAAGGCGCGGCCGTGGCTTTGTCAGTCAAAGAAACCAATGTTTCCAAAAAGAAGGCTTTTTTGGTGGGCGGGTTAAGCGGAATCGTAGAACCGATGTTCGCGGTCCTGAGTTTGTTTTTGGCGGCGCAATTCACTTCGATCATGCCGTTTTTCCTTGGGTTTGCGGCGGGAGCGATGATTTATATTGTTGTTGAGGAATTGATTCCTGAAGCTCAACTTGACAGCCGTTCGCATCTCGGAACCTTTGCCTTTATCGTCGGATTCTTGTTGATGATGGTCATCGACGGAGCATTATAAAAACATCACCGATGGTGATGTCATTACGGAGGAGTACCCAAGTGGCTGAAGGGGCTGGCTTGGAAAGCTAGTAGGCCGTGAGAGCGGCGCAGGAGTTCGAATCTCCTTTCCTCCGCCAATAACAAAACAGTGACACAAGATAAACTTTATGTTGACAAAATAAATCATTAGTATCGGAGGCTTGAAATGAAGAAAAGATGCTTAATCCTAATAATTGTTTTAATATTGGCTTTAACTGGATGTGCAAAAAACACAAGCTTACTTGAGGCGGCTTTTTCCGTAAACTACGATGACTTATCTGAAGAAGATTTGATGCTTCTTGAGGAAGGGATATATTCTAATTCATTTATTTTTGCAAGTAAAGATGAAGTAACAAGTTGGATTGAAGAAAATAGTGATTGGGGATCGTATTCTCTAATTGAAGAAATGAATAGTTATGATGAAAACTATTATGAAGAAAATATTTTGGTCATTGTATATGTTACTTGGCGTGCTTACAGTCAAGATTTTTATATAAAAAATCAAGAATTCGAAAACGATACTCTGAGTATAGAAATTCAATATCATGTTCCGTCGTATGCATTTGGAGATTCATGGCCAAGGGTGTATGGATTTATAGTCGAGTTACCTAAATCTGAAACAAATGATATATCGGTTGAGGTAACATATGTTGACAGATAAAAAGATATTTAATTAAAATGAACTCCTCATAAGTATGGTATAGGTTCCAGGGTTACCCCTAAAATCTCGAACAACGTTTTTAATTTTATGGTCATATTACAGAGGAACCAGTTTTTGTCTACCCTTGTTTGAATAATACTGGATGTATGGTATAGGATATCTTTGACACTATGGATTTTGAAAAGACCGGTTTTACATAATTCGCCATCCAGTTTGTAGAACATCAACAGGCTCAGATATTCTATGAATGCCCAGCCTTCCTGTACCTCTTGTCGTGTTTCATACCGCATATCAAATCCAAGCGTATTCTTGTGATGATCAAACATTTCTTCGATGTTCCAGCGCGTTTTATAGTCATGGAAGATTTTTATCGCATCGCTGTTCAGATT
>CAYQUB010000081.1:0-6363 GCA_964420625.1 uncultured Bacteroidales bacterium
TGTGTTGGGTGTGTTTGGGTTGTGTGGTTAATGTCCTTGCTATGGTTCGCAACTTCATCACCGTTTTCCCTGATGTCTGTCACTCCTGTGGGGGATGCGCCATCGTCTGCCCGAAGCAAGCCATTTCCGATGGCAAATTACAAATCGGCATCATTGAAGACGGCACGGTATCAGGAACGCGTATCATCACCGGCTTGATGGATCCTGGCCGAGAATCGGGGGTTCCCATCATTAAAAAAATTGCAAAAATGATCGAAAATTTACCTAATTTAGTATTTATTGATTGCCCGCCGGGAACATCATGCGCAACTGTTGAAAGTTTAAAGATGGCTGATTTTTGTGTTTTAGTTACTGAACCAACTCGTTTTGGTGCCCATGATTTGGAAATGGTTTATGATTTGATAAAATCAGAAAACAAACCATGTGCCGCCATTCTCAATAAAACCGGCCCAAGCCATGATCCTTCCGAGGAGTATTGTTTAGAAGAAAAAATTACGATTGTGGGAAAAATTCCTTATGACCCAGAACTTGGAAGAATCAATTCCGATGCTGAAGTTGCCGTTTGGGAAAAAGAAAAGTATCGGGAAATATTTTCCCAAATTCTTTCTCATATTATTGAGGAGGCAAACCATGAAACAGCTGGTAATCCTAAGCGGTAAAGGCGGAACGGGAAAAACGACTGTCGCTGCTGCTTTTATTAAACTATCGGCTTGCCAAGCTTATGCTGATTGTGATGTTGATGCTCCTAACTTACATTTAATCATCAACCCATCTATTTCTCCCCAAATTAAACCGTTTTTGGGAATGCCAAGATATGAAATTGATAGTACCTTATGCATTGGCTGTGGGAAATGTTTTCAAGTTTGCCGTTTTGAGGCAATTTACAAGAAGGAAACGGTTTTTGCTGTTGACCCTATTGCCTGTGAAGGCTGTGCAACCTGCGCATTTGTTTGTCCAATAAAATGTATCAAGGAAAAGCCGCATCTTGTCGGTGATCTAATTCTCTATCGATCACAAACGTTATTTTCAACCGCTAAACTTAAAACCGGCGGCGGAAATACCGGTTTATTGGTGACCGAGGTCAAAAAACAACTTCGACAAGAAGCAAATGCAGATTTTGAAATAATCGATGGCTCACCAGGAATCGGCTGTCCCGTTATCGCTTCCATGAATAATGCCGATTTAATACTGCTAGTGACTGAACCGACATTATCCGGACTCAGTGATTTGGATCGAGTTGCCATAACTGCCAAAAAACTTCATGTTCCAACCGTTGTATGCATTAACAAGGTTGAGAACCATTCTGCAAGTGTTGACAAGATTATTGGCTACTGTAACAAAATGCAAATACCGCTGGTCGGAATGATTCCCTTTGATAATACGGTCTCAGAAAATATCAATCGGGGTTTATCGATTATCGATACCGATTGTCCGGCTAAAACGGCGGTAATTCAAATTTATCAAAAAGTTAAACAAATCCTTTCTGAACTTAAGGAGGAATAAATTGATTATCATTAAAGCCCTGATTGAAGACACAACAAATGACAACCGACTTCATAACGAACACGGGCTCTCATTGTATATTGAGTACCACGAACAGCGAATGCTATTCGATGTAGGTGGCAGTTCGCTTTTTACCGAAAACGCAAAAACAATGGGTGTTGATTTAACGAAGATTGATACGGTCGTTATTTCTCATGGACATAATGATCATGGTGGCGGTCTTGGTGCTTTTCTAAGGGAAAATCACATCGCCAAGATCTACATACATCCGCAAGCATTTGATCCTCATTTCTCCAAGCGCGGTGAAAATTTGGAAAATATCGGCCTTGACCAAAATCTTCTAAAAAATCCTCGGATTATTTTAATTGATAATGATTATCAAATCAATGATGAAACCTTGATTTTTTCCCAAGTAAAAGGGACCAACTATTTTCCCTCGATGAACCGAAACCTTTACAAATATCGAAACAAAGAATGGGTTCTCGATGATTTCAAGCATGAATTAAATCTCGTCATTAAGGACCGGCAAAACACCGTTCTGTTGATCGGATGTGCTCACAATGGGGTCATAAATATCATCGATCATGTTTCCCGATGCCTAAATCTGAAGCCAAATTATGTGATTGGGGGTTTCCATTTGAGTAGTCAAGCCTCAGGAGCTTCCGAATCGAAAGAGACAATTCATAATATTGCCTTGGAACTAAAAAAGACAAACATTCAATTCTATACAGGCCATTGTACTGGCAATTTGGCCTTTCGAATTATGAAAAAAACCATGGGAAAACAATTACAGAAAATAACCACAGGGACAACCCTGATAATAAATTCGGAGGAATTATGATGAATGAAGAATTATTTGAAGTCACCGAGTCTGGCAAAGAATCGCCCAAAGAACCAAAGCCCCAAAATAGTGATCCGCGTGAAGAAAAGGGCAACAGAGAAAAAATCGATTTCCGGATTCATCTAAACGAGATGAGCCATGTCAAAAAAACCATCGCCGTCATTAGCGGCAAGGGCGGAGTCGGAAAATCAATGGTGACTTCAATGCTTGCCGTCACGATGCAACGTCTCGGTTATGAAACGGCGATTCTGGACGCCGATCTCACCGGACCATCGATTCCAAAAATGTTTGGCATCAGGGAAAAGGTGATGCAAAGCGATCTCGGAATCCTTCCCGCCTTAAGCACAACCAAGATTAAAATAATGTCAATAAATCTTTTGATGGAAGATGAAACCGATCCCGTCATATGGCGAGGGCCATTGATTGCGAAAACCGTTCAGCAATTTTGGACAAATGTAATTTGGGACGAAGTCGAATATATGTTTATTGATATGCCCCCGGGAACCGGCGACGTCCCGTTGACTGTCTTTCAATCAATCCCTGTCGATGGAATTATCATTGTCACATCTCCCCAAGAATTAGTTACCATGATTGTTTCAAAGTCAGTCAAAATGGCAGAAATAATGAATATTCCCATTGTCGGAATCGTTGAAAATATGGCTTATTTTTTATGCCCAAAATGTAAGGAACCCTCTTTTCTCTTCGGCTCAAGCCACATTGAAGAGATTGCTGCTAAGCATCACCTGGATGTTTTAGCGAAAGTGCCTGTCGATTCAAATCTTGCCGAATCTTGCGACCGGGGTTTAATTGAACTGGCCTCCGATGATTATTTTATGCCCATCGCCGAAAAATTAGAAAATTGGAGGAAAAAAGAATGAAAATAGCTATTGCAACGATGCAAGGACAAGTTTGTGAGCATTTTGGGTATTGTGAATTGTTCACTGTCTATGATGTTGAAAATGAACAAATCGTAAAAAAAACGACCTTAACCAATCCCGGCCACCGACCTGGATTTCTTCCTGCTTTTCTTTCCGAATATGGCGTTAACGTTATTATTGCCGGCGGAATGGGCAGCGGCGCCGTCGATCTATTTAATGAAAAGCACATTGCGATTATTACCGGAGCTTCCGGAGACGTTGACCCCGTAATCAATAAATGGATTTCTCGGGAATTAAAATCCTCCGGGTCTATCTGTAATGAACATCAGCATCACAGCGATTGCTAAGTTGTAAAGAAATTGTATTCCAAACACATTGCTTAAATTATGATCGGTAGTCAATTCAGACTAAATTCAACCGATTCATATTTGAAAGGAAAATATGCTTAATTATGATTTGATTGTTGTTGGCGGTAGTGCGGCCGGAATCACTGCAGCTATGACTGCTCGGAAATTTTACCCTGATAAAAGTATTCTTTTAATTCGTGATGTCAAAAACGTTCCGATTCCTTGTGGAATCCCTTATATTTTTGGAACCGTCAAAGATCCGATGAAAAATCTAATGCCCGTCGATACCATGATGCAAAACGCTAAAGTTGATGTGCAGCTGGCCACCGTCACAAAAATTGATCCGGAATTAAAAATTGTTTTCTCAAGTGCTGACCTAAAAGAAGGAATGGGGTATCAACGTTTAATTATTGCGACCGGATCATCCCCGATTGTTCCCGCCTTAAAGGGGATTGAGAAAAAGAACATCTTTGCGATCAAAAAAAATCCTGAGTTTCATCAATTGATGCTTGATCAGATTGATCAAACTAAAAACCTTGTCATCATCGGTGGCGGATTCATCGGTGCCGAATTTGCGGAGGAATGCCGGAAACGTCGTCCGGAATTACCGATCAGCATTGTGGAAATGCAAGAACATTGTTTGCAACTTGTTTATGATCCCGAATTCTGCGCAATAGCGGAAAAGGGACTTACTGATCAAAACATTACCTTATTAACAAATGAAAAAGTCATTTCTTTTATCGGCGATGAATCGGTCACGGGTGTCAAATTGGAAAGCGGAAAAGAAATTCCAGCCGATATGATCATTTTAGGGATTGGTTGCTCGGCTAACGTTGATCTAGCCCGGGAAGCTGGTCTTCGCATCGGGCCCACCCGCGGTATCCTTGTCGATTCGTATATGCAAACCAGCAACCAATCTATATATGCGTGTGGCGATTGTGCAGACAAAGTATCTTTTTTTAACGGAAAGCCAAGTTCGCTGAAATTAGCATCCATCGCAACAATGGAAGCGAGAATCGCTGGAGCCAATGTCTTTAAAACGAATCGGAAAAATATTGGTGTTGTTGGTTGTTTCGCTACCGTTTTAAATAATCAAGCCTTTGCTTGTGCCGGTCTTACCGAAACGCAAGCAATAAAATCAGGATACAAAATCGTTGTTGGATCAGCTGAATCGATTAATCGTCACCCGGGATTGATGCCCGGCGCCGGTATGATGAAAGTAAAATTAGTTTTTGATTATTATACGCAGGTTATTCTCGGCGGTCAAGTTATCGGTGCTTATAGTGCTGGTGAATTAATTAATGGCATAAGTGCCATGGTTGGAAAGAAAATGACTGCTGATGAAATTGCAACTTTTCAAGCCGGAACTCATCCAGCGCTAACCGCTTCTCCGGTTGCCTACCAACTAGTGAACGCTGCTGAAAACGCTTTACTGAAAATCAGGACTTTGGTTTAATCACCTGAAAAAAGCACCAAAGCACGTTTGTAACGTCGTTTTGGGCTTTTTTCATACTAAATGGGATATTCTTAAAAATCTCTCCTTTGATTCCCTTAAATATTTTATAGGCGATTTCTCTTAGAATTGCATTCCCAAAATTTAACGGTTTTTAAGTGTTTTCTCCCAACAAAAATATATGCTTATTGCATAAATTCGAATGATTCCCATTTGTAAATATTTATCGTTTTCAGAAAGGCATTCAATGAAAAATTTATTTCTCACGCAATCTATTGTTTTATTTATGTTTCTCTTCGTTTCTTGTGCCGACAACCCAACTTTCAGTGATAAGATGGAAGTTGCGGTATCAATTGTGCCGGAATCGGAATTTGTGGAAGCGATTGCTGGTGACTTGGTTGAAATTATTACCGTTATTCCTCCCGGATATAGCCCCGGAAACTATGAACCAAGTTCCAAATTCATGGAAGATCTTTCAAATGCTTCCGTTTATTTCGCCATCGGCGTCCCCACGGAAGATGCAACGATTATCCCTTTTCTTGAAGATGACATTCTGATTATTCATCTCGACGAAATCGTGGCCGAAGCCTATGTTGATCGAATGTTTTCCGAAGAAAGCCGCGATCCCCATATCTGGCTTTCAATTAAACGCGTCATAGTTATGATTAACGCCATCGCAAGTACGCTAAGTTTACTTGATCCGACCAATGGATCAATTTATCTTGCTAACGCGAATACCTATATTGCCTCGCTTCAAAGTGCAGACTCGTTACTGATTTCGGCCTTTTCAGCGATTACAATGAACAAATTCATCGTCTTCCATCCCGCATATGGTTACTTCGCTGATGATTATGGATTAGATATGATTGCTATTGAAGAAGATGGAAAAGAAGCAACCGTTTCTCATCTTACTGAAGTTATCGATATCGCTAATGCCAACCATATCAATACTGTTTTCTACCAAGCTGAAATCGACTCTTTACAAGTGGAAGCATTCGCTGAAGAAATAAATGGCGTTATGGTCGTACTTGACCCATTGGCACAAAATTATCTCGCTAACATCATCAATATTGGAAATTTGATTTTGGAGACACTAAGATGACAAATAAAATGATTGAAATCGAAAATGTTTCCGTATCATATGGGCAAATTCGAGCATTGGCCAATCTGAATCTGACCATCTTCGAGAAGGATTATCTCGGAATTATCGGTCCGAACGGCGGGGGAAAATCGACATTGTTAAAAGCAATTCTCGATTTAGTTCCGCTTACTGAAGGAAAGATAGTTTACAATGATACTTCTCGAAAAAATTCAAATATCAAAATCGGTTATGTCCCTCAA
>CAYQUB010000082.1:0-6333 GCA_964420625.1 uncultured Bacteroidales bacterium
TTATGAAATCCTGGGTATTTCCAAGACTGCCACCGATGATGAAATAAAGAAGGCTTACCGGACCCTAGCCAAGAAATACCATCCCGATGTCAGCACTGAACCCAATGCCACTGAAAAGTTCAAAGAGGTTCAGGAAGCTTACGAAGTCTTGAGCGACCCTGCCAAACGCGAGCAATACAATCAATTTGGCCATGAGGCCCCAAACATGGGTCAGGGTTTTGACGGTTTTAATTTCGGGGGCGGCGGGTTTGGCGGGTTTGGCGGGTTTGGCGGGTTTGAGGACATTCTCTCTTCCATTTTCGGAGGGGGAAAACGCGAATCCGCGTCCAGTTCCACCAGCCGGGGCTCGGATCTGCGAACCACGCTTGCCATTTCTTTTGAAGAAGCAGCCTTCGGTTGTGAAAAAGAGATCAGCATCACGAAGTACGACACCTGCTCGGCTTGTGCCGGTTTAGGTGCCCAATCGAAGAATGATGTTGGGGTTTGCCCGAAATGCAGAGGGCAAGGCCGGATCGTGATCGAACAGAATACCCCGTTCGGCCGCATTCAAACACAACAGACCTGCCCGACTTGCGGCGGAAAAGGCAAAGTAATCAAGAATAAATGTTCGGTTTGCGGCGGCGAAGGCCGGGTTCGCAAACCCACTAAGATCAAAGTCAAGATTCCTTCCGGGATTGATGACAATCAAGGGTTCAAACTGTCGGGTTACGGCGAAGCCGGAGCCAACGGCGGCATGAACGGCGATTTATACGTCAATGTTTCGGTAAAACCGCATGAAATATTCATCCGCGAGGATTTGAACATCATCCTGGAAATGCCGATCACTTTCAGTCAGGCGGCTTTGGGAGACAACATCGAAGTTCCGACTCTGACCGGAAATGTCAATCTGAAGATTCCGGCCGGAACGCAAACCGGAACGAAATTCAAATTGGCGAACAAAGGGATCTATAATTCCCGAACCGGGATGACCGGAAATCAATATGTCATTACCAATTTGATCACGCCGTCGAAATTATCGCCGGACCAAAAAGACCTATTCTCGAAATTATCGCGAACTGATGAAAAATCATCTTCGATTTTTGATAAGATTAAGAAATTTTTTAAAAGTTAAATGCTAGATTTCTAGCATTTTTCTTTTGTTTGATCAGAAAAATGGTATAATAAACTATAATAATTGCGAAGGAACGATATGCAACGATATTTTGTGACCAACCAACAAATCAGCGGTGGGAATGTCCTCATTTTCGGAAATGACTGCCATCACATCAAAAATGTCATGCGAATGCAGCCGGGCATGGCCGTCGAAGCCGCGGATGAAGCAGGAAATGTTTATGTTTGCATCATTGAGCAGCTGGCTTCGAATCAAGTCATCCTCAAAATCGAAAAAAAGCTTAATCGCAATACGGAATTGCCTTGGGACGTCACCATCGCCATGGGGCTGACCAAATTCCCCAAACAGGAAGAAGTCCTGCGAAGGATCGTCGAACTCGGCGCGGCCGGTTTTGTTCCAGTCGAGATGGCGCGAAGCGTCCTCAAACTCGCCGTTGCTCCGGAAGCAAAACTTGACCGGATGGCTTTGATCGTCAAAGAAGCTTCCGAGCAGTCGCTAAGGAACAAACTTCTCCAAATTTTGCCGGTTACCGGTTTCAAAAGTTTTTTGGAGATGAGCCGAAACTTTGACCTCTGTCTTTACGCCTTTGAAGAGCGGGGAAAGGCCGATGATTTTTCTCTGAAAGGGATCCTTCAAAAATTTCTCGGACGCTCAATTTTGTTTTTGACCGGCCCGGAAGGCGGAATCAGTCCCCAAGAAGCCGAAAAACTGGACCAAAGCGGTTTTCGCGCGGTTGGTTTGGGGCCTCGGATCCTCAGGTGCGAAACCGCCCCTTTGTATGCCATGGCCGTCATTAGTTATGAAGCGGAGTTAAAAAATGAAAGTTAGTTACTGTTCGCTCGGTTGCAAAGTCAACGAGTACGAATCCATGGCCATCATCAATGATTTCTTGAACCATGGATACGAATTGGTTGGATTCAACCAGCACAGCGATGTATATATCATCAATACTTGCACCGTCACGGCGGTTTCGGACGCGAAAAGCCGAAAAATGATCCGCCGGGCCGTCAAGGGCAACCCGGACGCGGTGGTCGCGGTCATGGGTTGTTTTGCCCAACTTCACCCGGATGAAGTCAAAAAAATCCCGGGAGTGGACGTTTTGATCGGAACGACCGAACGCCAACGTTTGTTTGGGCTGGTTTCCGCGGCTTTGGTAGACAAAAGCCCCCAATTTGCGATCACGGATGTGAAAAAAGAAAAAACCTATGAAGAACTAAAGATCGAGCGGTTCGCCAACAAATCCCGCGGTTTTGTTAAGATCGAAGACGGATGCAATAACTTTTGTAGCTATTGTGCCATCCCGTATGCGCGAGGCCGCGTTCGGAGCCGAAAATCCGAAGATGTGATCGCCGAAGTCCAATTGCTTACCGATCAGGGGATCAAAGAAATCGTTTTGGCCGGAATCAATTCCGGAGCTTACGGAGAAGACCTGGGGATCTTTGATTTGGGCGATTTGCTTATCGAATTGGTCCAAAAAGTTCGGAATTTGGGCCGGATTCGCGTTTCCTCGATTGAAGCCACCGATATCACCCCCAAACTATTACAGGCCATTAAAACCATTTCCGCCCATGTCTGCGATCATTTTCACATCCCGTTGCAGGGCGGATGCAATGAAACTTTGAAAAGAATGGCCCGAAAATACGATCTTAAGTATTATTCGGATAAAATCGCCCAGATTCGGAGCATCTTTCCGTCGGTAAACATCACCACCGACATCATGACGGGCTTCTCGGGAGAGACCGCGGATGATTTTGAAAGCACGCTTAAGTTCGTCGATTCCATGGATTTTGGGGAGACTCACATTTTCCCTTATTCCCGACGGATCGGAACGGCGGCTTTCAATTTCCCGGACCCGGTTGATGAAATGACCAAGCGTTACCGGGTCAATGAATTGTTGGCTTTGAACCAAAAGAAAGCTTTGGAGTACCGCCAAAAATTCGAAGGTCAGGTCTTGCAGGTCATCGTGGAAAGAAACCGAATGGGGTTGGCTTTCGGCCATTCCCCCAATTATTTGGAAATTGAATTTCCCAGCCAAACGGCCAAAAAAAACGATTTGGTGAAAGTCATCATCGTCAAAGCCGGATACCCGGTCGCAACCGCGAAAGAGGCAGCTCATGTTTAAACAGTATAAATTCAAAAATTTCATCTATCAGGGTTTGGATGAACTGAAGTTCACCGAACCGACCAACATTCAAAAGATTGTCATTCCCAAAGTCCAAAAAGGCGAGAATGTCATCGGAAAGAGCCAGACCGGGACCGGAAAAACTCATGCCTTTTTGCTCCCGCTCCTAAGCAATTTGGGAACAAGCGGCGATTGCGAAATCTGCATCATCGTTCCGACCCGCGAACTGGCCGCGCAAACGGAAGAAGAGATCCGCCAGATCACCAAATTCTGTCCGGATGCAATTGATGTTCGGACTTATGTTGGGGGATCAAATCGGGACTCGGAAATCGAAAGACTTTCCAAAAGTCAACCAAAGATCGTGATCGGGACCATCGGTAAATTGAAAGATTTGGCTATCGACAACGGTTTTCTTAAGATTCACACCGCCAAGACCATCGTCATCGACGAAGCGGATATGCTTTTCGAGGACTCCGAAATCGAAAAAATTGACGGCGTGTTCGGAAAGTTTGCTCCCGAAGTCCAAGTTTTGGTGTTTTCCGCGACCTTTCCCAAAGAAGTCATCAGTTTTCTGAATAAATATTTCGGTAAATTCGAAGTCATAGACTTATCGCCAACGGAAGTCTCCAAAAGTTCCATTACTCACATTTTCATTCCGACGAAAAACAAGAATAAAGACGATTTGCTTTTGTCTCTGCTCACCAATTTTCAGCCTTATTTGGCCCTGATTTTTGCGAACACGAAGACGAAAGTCAATGAGATCGCCGATTTTTTGGCCGAAAACAAGCTTCGAGTCGGGAAATTGACCGGCGATTTGGAAGCCCGAGCCCGAAAACAAGTCTTGAAGCGCATTAAAGACGGCGAATTTCAATATGTAGTGGCGAGCGACATTGCTTCGCGGGGAATCGACATCCTCGGCGTCAGCCATGTCATCAATTATGAATTGCCAAGCGACGTCGAGTTTTACATTCACCGGACCGGAAGGACCGCCCGGGCGGACTTTAACGGCACGGCTATCTCATTTTACGACTTTGATGATGATGCTTACATGAATCAGCTTGAAGCCAAAGGCCTGCGCTGCGTTTACAAAACCCTGAAGGACAACGAACTGGTTCCAACCAAAATCCGGAACGCTCGCAGCAACCGCATTCGCCAGGAAAATCGGATCGAATCCGAGATCCATGCGTCGGTTCCCGTATCCAAAAAAGTCAAACCAGGTTACCGAAAAAAACGCCAGGAAATGATTCAAAAACAAGTTCGTCAAGCCAAACGGGCGCGGATCGGCGAGATGTACCGAAAGCGCGCCAACAAGGAAAACCTGAATCAGAAGAATAAACCGGAAGAACCAAGTTCCCGATAAATTGAAAGGAGAATCAAATGCCCACTCTCGCTGAATGGATTATCATTGGTTTGCTGGTTGCGGCCATCATAATCCTGATCATTTTACTGATCAAAAAACCGAAAACTCATTTCGAGGACGAATTGAAGAATACCCGCATCGAAATCAATAATTCGACGGCCAATGCCATCCAAAATTTGGGAACCATGCTTTCGACTCTCAATGACCATGTCTCCAAGCAGCAGAACGAAAGCCTAAAAATGGTTTCGGACACCTTACAAAACTCCAGTACCCTGACCGAACAAAAATTGGAATACATCCGCAGCGCTTTGATTGCTCAAGTAAGCAATTTGACGACCGAAAACTCCAAAAAGTTGGATGAGATCCGAACTACCGTCGACGAAAAACTCCAAAAGACCCTCGAAGACCGGATTTCCAAGTCCTTCAATTTGGTCAGCCAACGGTTGGAAGAAGTTTACAAAGGCTTGGGGGAAATGCAGATCCTGGCGAAGGACGTCAGCAGTTTGCAAAGAACCTTGTCCAACGTCAAGACCCGCGGTACCATGGGAGAAACCCAGTTGGGGAGCATTCTGGAACAAATCCTTTCTCCCGATCAATACGAAACCAACTTTCCGACCAAGAAAGGCAGTTCCGAACGCGTCGAATTCGCCATCAAGTTCCCGGGCGAAGGAACGCCGGTATACTTGCCGATTGATGCCAAATTTCCTTTGGAGGATTACCAAAAGCTTTTGGATGCCTATGACACCCTTAATCCGGATGAGATAAAATCCAGTCTGGAATTTTTGAAGAAAAAAATCGTCATGGAAGGCAAAAAGATCCATGACAAATACATCGACATTCCGAACACGACGGATTTCGCGATCATGTTTCTTCCGGTTGAAGGACTTTACGCCGAAGTCGTAAAGAGCGGGATCGCCGAAGGCCTTCAGCGGGATTCGAAAATCATGGTTGCCGGTCCGACTACCATGGCCGCTTTGCTCAATTCGCTTCACATGGGCTTCAGCGCCATTGCCATTCAAAAACGGAGCAGCGAAGTCTGGAAGATTTTGAATGAAGTCCGGACCGAATTTGAAAATTTCGGAACCGTTCTGGAACAAGCGCAAAAGAAAATCACTCAGGCCAATGATGACCTGGATAAACTGGTGGGGGTCCGGACCCGAAAGATCCGGAGCCGCTTAAACAAACTTCCGGGGTTGACCAATGTCAGCAGCGAAGCGGCGGTTTTGGAAGAAGACGAACCGGAATCGGAAAAGTAAAGGAGGAAAATTCATGAATAAAACCGTAAAAATTGAAGGAATGTCCTGCCAGCATTGCGTTAAGAGAATCGAAAAAGCCTTAAACGCGCTGAAAGGCGTTCAGGCGACCGTCAGTCTCGAAAACAAAAGTGCCCAGTTGATCATAAAAAAAGCGATCGATGAAAAGCTTATTCGATCGGCGATTGAAGATCTAGGTTACAAAGTAATCGAAATCCAATAATAAAATAAAGGGCATGACAGCTTTTGGCGGTCATACCCTTTTTTGTTCGGAAATAAACTGAAAAATTTCTTTTTTCAGTTCGGCGATGAGATCGGCTTGTTCGATGCGGCGGATGATTTTTCCGTTTTTGATCAGCAACGCTCCGTTGGCCCCGCCCGCGATGGCGATGTCGGCTTCGGCGGCTTCACCCGGGCCGTTAACGGCACAACCCATGATGGCGACTTTCAGTTTGATGTTTCCCAAAGTGTCCAAAAAGGCTTCGAT
>CAYQUB010000083.1:0-1516 GCA_964420625.1 uncultured Bacteroidales bacterium
CCGTGACCAAAGGAAACATCGGGATCTTCATCGGTTTTGTTTCGGCGTTGCTTCTGGTCTTGGTGGCCATGGCGGCCTACCGAACTCCGGCGGTCTCATTGATGCCGGACGTTACCCCGAAACCGTTGCGAAGCAAAGCCAACGCCATCATCAATCTGATGGGCGCGGCCGGCGGAATCGTTTCCTTGGGATTGATGAGTTTTTTGGCCACCGATCAAGGCAATTTCATTCTGCTGTTCGTGATTCTGGCTCTGGCCATGAATTTCCTGATGGGGGTTTTCATGTTCACGGTCAAAGAACCGGAACTGGTCGCAAAGATGCATGAAGAATCCCGAAAATACGGAATCGAAGAAAAAGAAGAAACCATTGAAACTTTGGTCGAAGAACCAGAAAAAATGTCTCCCGAGGTCAAACGCAGTTTCCTTTTGATTTTGGCTTCCATCATATTGTGGTTCATGGCCTACAACGCCGCCACCACCAAGTTCTCCGTTTACGCGGAAAATGTTCTGAACATGGGCTTTGCCACTCCGCTTTTGATCGCGCAAGTCGCGGCCATCTGCGTCTACGTCCCCATCGGCATCATCGCTTCCAAAGTCGGACGGAAAAAGACCATTTTGGTTGGCATCATCATCCTGTTTGTGGCCTTCGTCTTGGGATTCATCGCCGCTTCGGATACGACTTTCCTGATTTATCTGACCATGGCATTGGCCGGCATCGGCTGGGCAACCATCAACGTCAACTCTTATCCGATGATCGTCGAAATGTCCAAAGGCAAGAACATCGGAAAATATACCGGATATTATTACTCGGCTTCCATGGCCGCTCAGATCGTGACCCCGATCCTTTCGGGATTCATGATGGATCAGATCGGAATGCGGTCGCTGTTCCCTTATAGCGCCATCTTCTGCGTTCTGGCTTTCGGAACCATGATCATGGTCAAGCACGGCGATTCCAAACCGATCCCGACCAAAAAGGTTGAAGCTTTCGAAACTTTGGATGAATAAACCAGCACTTTCAACAATGAAATAGATAAAGAAGGAGGTACAACGTGGAATTTGTAAATGCTTTTGACAAGCAAAGCAAACTGATCAAGTTCATTCTGACATTCTTCTTGGGAGTGATTCTTGGCGGCGTTTATCGGATCCTCAAAGGACGCGTAATCGTTGGCGTTCTTTGGATTTTAACCGCTGGATTTGGCGGTATTGGAGTGATCATTGACCTGATCACCGTGGTATTGGACAACAAATACACCGTATTGGTGTAGGGATGAAAAACGCCGATGCGAAAAGCAGCGGTGTTTTTTTAATCGTCGGATTTCGGGATCCACTTTTTTTAAGAGTTGTGTTTTATTAAACCTGGGAAATATGGTATAATAAACCAAAAGAGAGGCAAAAAATGGATAAATTTAGTTACGGATTGATGTGCGATTTTTATGAACTGACGATGGCCAACGGCTATCTGAAATTTGGCCTCAAAGACCGGATTTGTTATTTTGACGTATTTTTCCGAACCGTTC
>CAYQUB010000083.1:1526-6192 GCA_964420625.1 uncultured Bacteroidales bacterium
GGCGGTTTCGCAATCACTTGCGGCTTGGAACAAGTGGTTGAATACATCCAAAAACTGAAATTCTCGGATGAAGACATTGAATATCTGCGCTCGAAAAAAATGTTCGCGGAAGAATTTTTGGAGTATTTGCGCGGGTTTAAATTCCAGGGGGATATTTGGGCGCTTCCGGAAGGAACCCCGGCTTTTCCGAACGAACCGGTCCTGACCGTTCGGGCTCGGGCCATTGAAGCCCAGCTGATCGAGACCTATGTGCTGACCACTCTTAATCACCAATCTCTCATTGCCACCAAAGCCTCACGGATCGTGAGGGCCGCCGAAGGCCGGGCCATTTTTGAATTCGGAGCGCGCCGGGCTCATGGGCCGCAAGCCGCTGTTTTGGGAGCCAGAGCCGCTTTTATCGGCGGCGCCCAAGGTTCCTCCTGCACTTACACCGATTTTCTGTATCAAACCAATGCGGTCGGAACGATGGCCCATTCCTGGATCCAAATGTTCGATGACGAATTGACCGCTTTCAAACGCTACTGCGAACTGTACCCGAACGGAGCCTTGCTTCTGGTCGATACCTATAATGTTTTAAGCAGCGGGATCCCCAATGCGATCCGTGCTTTCAACGAAGTGTTGCTGCCGATGGGAATCCGACCGAAAGGAATCCGCTTGGATTCCGGAGACATTGCATACCAATCGAAGAAAGCCCGAAAAATGTTGGATGACGCCGGTTATTCGGATGCCAAGATCTTCGCCTCCAATTCCTTGGATGAATATCTGATCCGCGATTTGGTTTTTCAAGGCGCCAAAGTGGATTTCTTCGGAGTCGGGGAAAGACTGATCACTTCCAAGAGCAGCCCGGTTTTTGACGGGGTGTACAAATTGTCCGCCATTGAAATAAACGGGAAGATCGTCCCGAAAATCAAAATTTCCGAAAATTTGGGAAAGATCACCAATCCGCATTTCAAAAAACTGTATCGCTTGTATGACAAAGAAAATGGCAAGGCCATTGCTGACCTGATCACCGTTTATGATGAAGAAGTAAGCGATGAGCAATATGATTTGTTTGATCCGGCGGCGATTTGGAAGCGAAAACTCGTCACCAATTACGTAAAAAAAGAATTGCAGGTCCCGATTTTCCAAAAAGGGAAATTGGTTTATCTGCTTCCGAAGATCGCCGAAATTCAAAAATATTGCTCCGATCAGCTTGGTACCCTCTGGGATGAAGTCACCCGGTTTGAAAATCCGCACAACTATTACGTGGACCTTTCTCAAAAACTTTGGGACATCCGGAATCAAATGATCGAAGGTAAAAAAATATGAACAAAACCGCCTGAGGGCGGTTTTTATTTGGTGATTTTAAAGATTTCTTGCTCGTATAGTTTTACTTGTTCGACCATATGGCCGATGTTTCCTTCTCCCGCGTACTCAGGACCGAAAAAATTGTGGTTCAGATCCGACCAAAACAACTCGTTCACTTCGTCTTGGAGCTTCACATCGCTTTTTATTTTCCCAACATAGACTTCAACCCAGCATTCTTGATAAAGATACCGAAAATCCATCAGGTGGTGCAGTTCAATGTTGGCCCGGGAAATCCCGGTTTCTTCCCATAGTTCCCGATAAGCGGCCGAAAGACCGTCTTCGCTGTCCTCAATTTTTCCCCCAACCAGATTGAACAAACCAAGGTAGGGGTCTTTTTTTCGTTTGCACATCAGGAGCTTTTTCAGATCCGGGTTGTAAACCATGATGACGTTGTATCCTTGCATGACCCTGATCCTTAAAACAGATTCCGACGGACGACGGTCTGAGTTTTATCCGGGCCGACCGAGAACATGACGATCTCCAAACCAGTCACGGCTTCGATTCGTTTCAGATAATTCTGAGCGTTGATCGGCAGTTCCTCAAAAGATTTCACGTTGCTCAAATCTTCGTCCCATCCCGGCAGTTCTTCATAAACCGGAACGCAGCGCTCAAATTCTTTGATTGAAGCGGGGATGGTTTTCAGAGTCCGGCCGTTGATTTTGTATGCCGTGCAAATTTTTAAGGTTTTCAATTTGGAAAGAACGTCGAGCAGCATGACGGAAATTTCGGTCAAACCGTTGATCATCTTGCTGTAATTGAGAACGACGCCGTCAAACCAGCCGATGCGGCGGGGACGTTTGGTGGTGGTTCCGAATTCGTTTCCGGTAATGCGGATGTAAGAAGCGATCTCATCCTCGAACTCCGTCGGGAAACAGCCGCTTCCGACCCGGGTCGAATAAGCTTTCACGACGCCGATGACGGCGTCGATCTTGGTCGGGCCGATGCCGGTGCCGGTGCATACTCCGCAAGCCGACGGATTGGAAGAAGTTACGAACGGATAAGACCCGAAATCTACATCAAGCAAAGCGCCCTGAGCGCCTTCAAACAAAATTTTCTTGCCCTGATCATAGGCAACATTGAGCATCGTGACCGTATCGGTGACAAAAGGGGCGATTTGATCGGCCAGCTGCTGGTAATCCTGATAAAGAGTTTGGAAATTCAGGGGTTCCATTTTATTCCGAACCAGTTCGCGGTTTTTGTCCTGAACTTTATCTTTGAAAAGGCCATAAAAATCGGAAGAGATGAAATCGACCATGCGAATGCCATCCCGGGAAACCTTGTCCGTGTACGCCGGCCCGATCCCCTTTTTGGTGGTTCCGACCTGGTTGACCCCAAGTTTTTCTTCTTTCAGCCCGTCCAAAAGGACATGGTAATCAAAAACGACATGGGCCCGGTCGCTGACATAAATGTTATCGCCGGGGAAACCCTGTTCTTTCAGGAGTTTGATCTCTTCCAAAAAGTTTCGGGCATTGATGACCATCCCGTTTCCCAAAACGTTTTTGACGTTTTTATTGAAGACCCCGGACGGAATCAGGTGCAGTTTGTAAGTCTTTCCCTCAAACTTGACGGTATGTCCGGCGTTGTCTCCGCCTTGATAACGAACCACAAAATCCGCGGTTTCACTCAAAAAATGCGTTATTTTCCCTTTTCCTTCGTCGCCCCATTGCGAGCCGACCACAACAACGGTTCTATTCATTTTTCTCTTGTATAATATAAAACGTAAAATATTGAATTTGGGTTTTATATTAATTCCCTTTCTTTTTAATATTTTATTCGAACGCTAATAAGTGTTATAATCTTTTTTGTACTGTGGATTAGTATCTGTTTTTTTATAGCATAGACTATTTTAGGAGACTCTAACCACAGTTTTTATTTAAAAGTGGCGATCAGTTAGATAACATTTAATGTTTCATTTCGCGCAAGACTACACTAAGTAAAAACCGTGGTATGACCCAGTACACAAAATTTTCTCTCAAAGGAGGAGGGATATATGTATCTTGTTGGAATCGATATTTCCAAATTCAAGCATGACTGTTTCATCGCTACTGAAACTGGTCAAACGATCAAAAACAATTTTTCCTTTGCCAACGACTTTGGGGGCTTTAGCGAACTGCCAAGGGTTTTAAAGTCTCTTGATCACTCTTCAGAAATAAGAATAGGGCTTGAAGCAACCGGACATTACGGAAGCAATTTAAAAATTTTCTTGCACGATAACGGATATCCGTTCATGGAATTAAACCCTCTGCTTAGTGAACGTTACCGCCAAGTTTCCTCACTAAGAAAAACAAAAACCGATAAAATCGATGCAATGATGATTTCTAAACTCTTATTGGTTCTAGACTTCAAACCCTATCCGCTAAAATCATACCATATTTTAGCTCTAAAATCACTTGTAAGATTTAGATGGAGGTTGATTGAGGCTCGAACTAAACACAAAGTACGGCTTCAAAATATCATGGACCTGACTTTCCCGGAATATTTTAAATTGTTTGCTGCGCCTTTTGGAGAAACTTCTTTATTCATATTGTCGCATTACCCGACAGCGGAGAAATTGGCCCGGGCGGATCTTAATGCTTTGTCTGACAATGTTCGTCGCCTTTCCCATGGCCGATTCACTGATTCCAAATTATATCGTTTGGTGGAATTGGCAAAATCCACCATCGGAAATTGTAATGAGATATTTGAGATGCAGATGGCAGCCACCCTTGATCAAATAAAACTCCATGATGAGCAAATTCACCAAATAGAAGTGAAAATAATGGATATCATGGATAAATGCCACTTCCCGACCGCTTCGATTAGAGGAATCGGTGTCATATCTGCAGCTTCGATAATATCCGAATACGGGGATTTTTCTTTATTTTGCTCTCCGGCTCAAATGTTATCCTTCGCCGGACTGGAACCGGCTATTTACCAGTCTGGTACTCAGACCTTTTCCGGGAAGATGGTAAAACGAGGTTCTCCATATTTGAGGCTCACCCTGATGAATGTTAGCAACTCCATAATTCATTTTAATCCCGTATTTCATCAATACTATCAAAAAAAACGCAATGAAGGAAAACCACATCGGGTTGCTTTGAGCCACGTGGCTAAAAAGCTGATACGAGTGATTTTTAAACTGGAAAAAGATAAAATACCCTTTGATTTGAATCAGTTAAAATAATTCTGATAGGTAGCGCTATCAATAACATCTAAATAAATAATTCGAAACTTCAGGCTGTTTTCATTGATTTTGAACTCAGCAAGTTTTTGTATGCTTTTTTGAAGCTTCAAAAAAATAAATAAATATTTCTGTTGACTACTAATAGTTAGTCTCCTA
>CAYQUB010000084.1:0-6184 GCA_964420625.1 uncultured Bacteroidales bacterium
AATAACTGGTCAATTGCAACAAAGGCTTGATCAGCCTTTTGATCGGATTTGGCAAAAATCCAGCTTTAAAAAAAGCTGTTTTGAAGGAACTGGATGACGTTGTCGCTACGATCAAGAAACGGTCCGACCTGTTTTTGAAAGAGGCCAAAGAAGTCGGGTTGAAGACGTATCCGTATCACAGCGGGTTCTTTGTTACCATTCCCGTCAAGGACAAAGATCAAGCCTTAATGGCTTTGAAAGAAAAAGCCAAGTTGTACTTGCTTCCGTTTGACGGTTCAGTCCGCGTTGCCCTCTGCGGCATTACTTTGGGCGAAGTCGCGGGATTGGCCGCCAGGATCAAAAACGCTTTGGTCGGATTGGAATAAAAACCACCAAAATTCATTTGACTTTTTTTAAGGAAAAGTGTATAATAAACAAGGTTATTAGGTGTTACTATGAAATGGTCGCTTCAACAATTGCACAAATACTTAGGCCGGCCGTTTACATTCCAAACCACATTTGATTTTTCCAAAGAAATCGAAAACATCGATGACATTTTGGCAATTTCACTGGTTCAGGTTGATGGCGTCGGCCAAAACCTATATGCGGATCGATTTAAATTTGACCTGCACATCGTGGCAGTTCTCACCGTTGAGGATGCCCGGACTTTGGATCCCATTGAATATCCGATGGACATCCAGGTTACGGAAATATTTGACGTCGAACTCTACGACGATGACACTCGGGTCATCGAAAAGAACACCATTGATTTGCATGACATCGTTTGGGAAGACATTTATTTGGAAAAACCCCTTCGGATCGTAAAAGAAGAAATACCGAATTTCCAACAGTAAAGCAGAGGTGAAAAGAAGAAATGGCAATCTGTCCTCAGAGAAGAACATCCAAGACTAGAAAACGTCTTCGTCGTACTCATTTCAAATTGGAATTACCAGGAATGATGGTATGCCCGAATTGCGGAGAGATGAAGCTCGCACACACGATTTGCAAAGAGTGCGGTTTCTATGATGGAAAACTCGTTAAAGAAATCAAAGTAAAGGCAACTCCGGAAGCAACCGAAGAAACAGCTGAAGCAAAAGCTGAAAGCAAAGCCAAGACTGCTACCGCTCGTAAACAATCCATGAAATCCAACAAAGCTGGAGGAAGCAAAGTTAGCTTGGGGACCAAATCTGAAGTTAAATCAACCGTAAGCGCGGTCAAGAAACCGGCCGAAGGCAAGTAAAAATTCATTTTTACTTCATGAAAAGCACTCGCAAAGAGTGCTTTTTAATTTATATCCCTTAATTTTGCCCAAAAATCGTAAAATATTCGTCAAATATTAAAAAATAGCTATTGCAATTAAAAAAGTATCGTGATATTATAAATGTGGGTCAAAGTGGGTAAAAGTGGAGGAATCTATGTTTATAGGCGAATTTCATTTTAACATCGACGAAAAAGGCCGCCTTTTTCTTCCCAGCGAATTCCGAAAAGGTTTGGGGGAAGAAGTCATTGTCGCCCGCGGAATCGAAAAATGCCTCTACGTTTATCCGACCGATGCTTGGAGCGTCATGGTGGAAAAAATCTCCAACCTCTCGTTTACCAAGAAAAACAACCGCGAATTCAGCCGTTTGTTTCTATCCGGCGCTTATCAGCGCGAAATTGATACCAAAGGACGAATCAATCTGGATTCAATCCTCATCGAATATTCCGGATTAAAGAAGGATTGCGTGATTCTTGGCGTTGGCCAAAGATTGGAAATTTGGGATAAGGAAGCGTGGATCAAGTACTATTCGGATCGCCAGTCAGTAATTGACTCAATCAGCGAAGAAATCGAGCTGGATATTTAATGGAAATACAAAAGCATATTCCGGTAATGTTACGCGAAACCATTGAAGGTTTAAATATAAGGGAGAACGGCATTTATGTCGACTGCACCATGGGAGGGGCCGGCCACTCTTCAGAAATTTTAAGGAGATTATCAAAAAATGGACATCTTTATTGCTTTGATCAAGATGATCATGCTATTTATCGAGGCTCGGCTCGGCTTTTGGAGATAGGCAATAACTTCACGGTCATTCCGGACAATTTTGCCAACATAAAACAAGATTTAAAAAACATAGAAGTTGAAGCCGTGGACGGTATTCTGTATGATCTGGGAGTATCCGCCTTTCAATTTGATGTCGGCGAACGCGGGTTCAGTTACAATTTTGACTCGCGACTCGACATGAGGATGAATCAAAACCAGGAGTTAACGGCTTTTGACATCGTAAACTATTACAGCTTCGAAGAACTTAAGAAAATTTTTTATGAATACGGGGAAGAAAGATTTGCTCCCGGAATCGCGAAAAAAATAATTCAGGCCCGCGAGGATTCGCCGATCGAAACGACTTTCGAGTTGGTGGAAATCATCAAAAAAGGCATTCCGGCTTTTGCCCGCCGAACCGGCGGTCATCCGGCCAAACAGGTATTTCAAGCTTTGCGCATTGCGGTCAATGATGAACTCAATGTTTTCGAAAAAAGCCTGACCGACGCCATATCATTGCTGCGCAGCGGCGGAAGAATCGCCGTCATCACTTTCCATTCTTTGGAAGATCGGATTTGCAAACACATTTTCAAAGAACAGGTTGAAAGCCAAATGCCTTCCAAACTTCCGATTCGGGATCGTGACATCCCTCATTATTTCCGATTGGTAAATAACAAGGTGATCACTCCAACCGAAGAGGAACTACAAAACAATCATCGCGCTCATAGCGCTAAGCTCAGAATTTTGGAAAAAATTTAGGAGGTATAATATGAGCAACTTCAGACCATTACCAAAGCCGATTTGCCCGCGTCCGGCCAAATAACTTTATCAAACAATCAGCAGGAGCACACGATTTCCGAGGAATGACTTTTTTAATCATTTCCGGAACCGTGTGTTTTTTGTTCGCACGAAATCGCTTAACAAAAAACAATAACTATGATAAAATAATTGTGCGTACGAATTAAGGTTGGTTTTCTGATCCGGGCCTTTTTCGTTTTTACAGGTGAAGTTATGCAAATTATTTACGGCGGATCTTTTAATCCCCCAACGTTGGCCCATTTTTTGATCGCCCGGTTCATCATGGATAAATTTCCAAAGGACGATTTCGTTTTTTTGCCAACCAACAACTTTTATGAAAAAAACAATTTGAAAGATTTCCGAATTCGGCTTAAACTGCTTCGGATTTTGTGCAGGAAATTGGGGTCCGGAGCCAAAATCAGCGATTTTGAACTGAAGCTTGACCGTTATTACGGAACGGCTTATACTTTGAGTCATTTTCCGGATTCCTGGTTCGTCATCGGCGCGGATAATCTCCAAACCATTCATACTTGGATCGATTATCCGAACGTGATCCAAAAATACCATTTTCTGGTGGTTCCCCGAAACGGAATTGCCATTGAGGCCATTTTCCAAAGTAATCCGGAACTATCGAAAAACCTTAATAATTTCACGGTTCTAACTGATTTCAAAGAAGTATACATTTCTTCAAGCGAATACCGGAAAACTCAAGATCCAAGATACTTGCTTCCGGAAGTAGCGGAATATATTGCGAAAAACCAATTGTATAAGGAGTAAAAGATGTATTCACATGGATTTTTAAAGGTTGCTGCCGCTTGCCCGACCGCTAGAGTCGGCGATATAATGTTTAACGTTAATGAAATGCTGCGAATGTTGGAGGATGCTTCCAAGAAAGATCCCGCCATCATTTGCTTTCCGGAACTTTGCATTTCCGGTTACTCGGTGGGGGATCTGGTTTTCCAAAAGTATCTTTATGACGATTCATTGGCGGGGATCAAATACCTGCTGGCTCACAATCCTTTCAAGGGCGTCATTATTTTCGGATCGTTCGTGGTCATTAACGATACCATCTATAATTGCGGGTTCATTGCCCAAAGAGATCGGATTTTGGGAATCGTTCCCAAGAACTTCCTTCCTCATACCAACGAATTCTATGAAGCCAGATGGTTCGCGGCCGGAACCAATGTCAGCAAGGACTTGCACAGCGTTCATCTCTTTGAACAAGACATTCCGTTCGGAAAGATCATCTTCGAAAATTCCACCAAGGAAGTTAAATTCGGAGCCGAAATCTGCGCCGACATGTGGGCGCCGATCTCCCCGAACGAAAGACTATATGGCAATGGTGCTTTGATCGTTTTTAATGCCAGCGCATCGCCTGCCCATGTTGGGAAACGTTTCAAACGGCAGATCCTGACCGAAAGCATTAGTTTGAAGTTCAACGGCGCCTATGTTTATGTTTCCAACAATGCCAGCGAATCCAGCAGCGAAGCTGTTTTCAGCAGCCATAAACTGATTTCCGAAAACGGAAACATCATCGCCGAAGATGATGAGATCTCTTTGAACAGCAGCATCATTTACGGCGACATCGACATTCTCAAACTGCATTATCTTCGCCGCAACAATTGTTATTACAAGAGCATTCAGGATTCGATCCGCGACGATTCGATCAACATCGTGCATTTCGATTTGGAAAACGATGAAAATTATGTTTTCGAAAAGGAAATCGAGAAACTGCCTTTTGTTCCGAAACATCCGGATGATTACATTGACATCATCAACATTCAGGCGGCCAGCGTCATCAAACGGCTCGATTACATCGGGATCACCAAAACCGTCTTGGGCGTGAGCGGGGGACTTGATTCCACTTTGGCTTTGCTTTCGCTTTGCTATGCCTATGACCGTTACCATCTGAGTCGCCAAGGCATTCTCGCCGTCACCCTGCCTTCGCAAGAAAACAGTGAAATTACTTATAAAAACGCGAAAGAACTCATCTCCAAGCTGAAGGTAACTTCCAAAGAGATCCCGATTCAAGAAGACATCAACCGACAAATGGACCTCATCGGCCATAAGAAAGATCAAAAGGACGTCACTTACGAGAACATTCAAGCCCGTTTCCGCACTTATACTCTGATGAACATGGCCAATTTGGAAAAAGGGATCGTCATCGGCACCTCGGACATGAGCGAAGTGGCTTTGGGATGGTCGACTTTTAACGGCGACCAAATGGCCATGTATGGCTTAAACGCCGGATTGACGAAAACTGCGGTGAAAGAAACCGTTCGTTTTTACAAAGGCCTATTCCCGGAGGTTGCCTCGGTGCTTGATTCGGTTTTGGAAACCCCGATTTCTCCGGAACTGTCCAATAACAAACAAAAGACCGAAGACATCATCGGCAAGTTTGAGATCAACGATTTTATTCTTTATCATTTCCTGGTCAATGGCGACGACGGCGAGCGCATCGCTTATTTGCTGACCAAAGCTTTCGGGATGGAAGTTCTGCCAGCCAAAGCCGCGGTTGATCATTTCAACCAGCGTTTCTATTCGCAACAATACAAACGGCTGAGCGCCCCGGAAAGCGCCAAGATTCTGGGGATTTCGCTTTCGCCGCGAACCGAACTCCGGCTGAACGGCGACATTTACCGGGTCAATACCGAATCCCCGAAAAAATAAATTGGTAAAATCGGCTAAAGATCACATTGGGATTGACAAATAAAACATTTGGTTATATAATTAACAAAAACGATGAAGAGGAAGAGTAACCGCGCACCCCAAATCAGAGAAGGACAGTTGGTGTGAAGTCCGGTTGGGAAGCAGTGAAAGTCGCCTTGGAGTTGATGAAATGAACCGAGTAGTTTCGTCCGTGGCATTTGCGTTAAAGGAAATGAGAGCAACAGCAATGTTGAAATAAGGTGGTACCACGGCGCATAATCGTCCTTAAGCAAAAACTTAAGGACTTTTTATTTGAAACGGAGTGGAAATCATGAAATTAAAAGACTTACCAAGCAAATACGACTTTAACAGCGTTGAAAAAGGCAAGTATCAGGGCTGGCTGGAAAAAGGATATTTTACGGCTGGCGATTTGAGCAAAAAACCGTATTGCATCGTCATTCCTCCCCCGAACATTACCGGAAAATTGCATCTGGGGCATGTTTGGGATACGACCATGCAAGACATCATCATCCGCCGAAAGCGGATGCAAGGCTATGATGCCTTGTATCTGCCCGGGATGGATCACGCCAGCATCGCCACGCAAACGAAAATCGAAGCCAAACTTCGCGCTCAAGGAATTTCTCGTTATGACTTGGGACGGGAGAAGTTTCTGAAAGTCGCCTGGGAATGGAAAGACGAATACGCCAAGCTGATCCGAAACCAATGGGAGACCATCGG
>CAYQUB010000085.1:0-6146 GCA_964420625.1 uncultured Bacteroidales bacterium
CCGAAAAACAGATTGTGAAAATTTATTTTTCACTAGAATTTTTGACAGACCCTTTAAAATTCGATGATGATGGTCACCGGACCGTCATTGGTGAATTCCAAGCCCATGTGCGCCCCGAAAATCCCTTCCGCGACCGGGATCCCCAAACTGCGAAGTTGGTTTCCGAAGGCCAAATAAAGGTCTTTTGCGGCTTCGGGTTGGAGAGCAGCGGTAAATGAAGGCCGGTTTCCTTTGGAGAGGTCAGCATAAAGCGTGAACTGGGAAATCAATAAGATTTCGCCTTGGACATCGCTCAGGCTTTGGTTCATCTTGCCGTTTTCGTCTTCAATGACTCGCAGATTGGCAATTTTTTTGGCCATTTTCGGTAAGATCTCGGCCGTATCGCCGGTCTTGAAGCCAACCAACAACAAATAACCAAAATCAATTTTCCCGGTCACTTTATTATCTACGATGCACTTGGCGTTTTTTACCCGTTGAAGCACGACTTTCATTTGATCACTCTTTCGACGGTATGAACATCGGTCACCTTATAAAGATTGACAATGGCATTGTTCAGCGTGGCCAAATTCGGAACATCCAGTTTGACCTTGGTCCGCAAGTCCCCGTCTTTGTTTTTGGCTGAAGAAATCTGTTTGATGGTCACGGCCATGCCATTGAGCACGTTGATGATTTCCGCCACAATGTTCCGGCGGTCAAAAGAAATGATGTTCAGATGGGTCTCATAAGCCTTTCGGATATAATCTTCGTCCCAAAAAACTTCAATGAACCTTTCTTCTTCGGAGTTGCGCGTGTTGTGACATTCCAAACGGTGAACGATGATCCCGTAACCCTTCGAAACGTAACCAATGATGTCATCGCCGGAAATCGGATGGCAACAATTGGCCAGTTTGATTTGCGCTTTCGGAAGACCTTCCACGACCACGCCCCATTCATTGACGCTGCGCGACGCTTTTTTCTTGACTTCTTCGGTGCTGTATTGCCTGATGAGGGCTTCGTCATCCATTTTCTCCATGCGTCCGGCCAAACGATTGGCGGCTCCGCGGGCGGAAATGGCGTTTTTCCCGATTTCATAATAGAAATCCTCGAGATTGTTGACGCCGAATTTATTGAAATGAAAAGTGACGGTCTTGTCATCGAGTTTCATGGCGCCGATGTTTTCGGATTTCAGAACTTTTTCAAATTCCTCCTTGCCGATTTCCACCATGGCATCGCGTTTCAGACGATTCAAAACGCCGATGATCTTATGTTTGGCGTGAGAAGTTTTGACGATCTTCAGCCAAGCTTCATTGGGGCCGTTAAATTGTTTGGACGTTCGGATTTCCAAAACGTCCCCGGTTTTCATCTTATACGTCAGCGGCACGATTTTTCCGTTAACAATCGCCCCGACGGTATGGTTTCCGACTTCGGTATGGATCCGGTAAGCGAAATCCAGCGGTGTGGCTCCGGTCGGAAAATCCAAAACGTCGCCTCTTGGAGTGAAAACATAGACGTTGGCGGAAAAAATATCCTCGCGGATGGTTTCCAGCGGATCATTGTCCTCCGATTCGCCGATCTCGGCGTAAGTCAGAAGATCTTTGTACCACTTCAGTTTGGCCGCAATCTCCAATTGTTCGTCTTCCGGATTATAATTCTTATTCTCTTCTTTATAAACCCAGTGGGCAGCGATCCCGAATTCCGCGATCTCATCCATTTCGTAAGTTCGGATCTGAATTTCATAAATCTTACCGTTCAGGCCAACAACGGTCGTATGCAAAGATTGATAAAGATTCGGTTTCGGGGTGGCGATGTAATCTTTGAACCGTTTTGGAAGCGGAGTCCAATTGGCATGGACCAAACCCAAGACATGATAACAATTTTCAATGTTGGGAACGATGACCCGGAGGGCCATCAAATCATAAATTTGATCGAATTCCAAGGCTTTGACTTCCATTTTTTTGCAGACGCTGTAAATGTTTTTTACCCGGCCTTTGATGTCATAACGTCCAATGTGATTTTGTTTTAAAATTTCTTCCAGTTGAATTTCCATCTGGCGAATGTCTTCTTCGCGAATCGCTTTTTGCAAGTTGACCTGATCGAAAACCAATTTGTATTGTTCCGGTTCCATATATTGGAAACTGGTGTCTTCCAATTCGGCTTTGATGCGGTACATGCCGAGACGATGGGCTAAGGGAGCGTAGAGATCCATGGTTTCTTTGGCGATCTTGATCTGCTTCTCCGGAGGTTGGAACTCCAAAGTCCGCATGTTATGAACGCGATCCAACAACTTGACGATGACAACGCGAATGTCCTTGGCCATCGCCAATAAGATCTTCTGATGGGATTTAGCCAAGGCTTTTTCTTTGGTCATGTATTTGAGTTTGCTGATCTTGGTTACGCCGTCAACGATGTTGGCCACGTCAAGGCCAAAACGCTCGATCAGCTGGTCTTTGGTGGCATCCGTGTCTTCAAGAATGTCATGCAACAGCCCGGCTGCCACCGTGGTTGGCGAAACTTTCAGCTCGGCCAACATATAAGCCACTTCGAGAGGATGCTGAATGTACGGATCTAGGGATTTTCGGAATTGGCCTTCATGTTTTACCCTGGCAAACTCATAAGCATCGCGAATCAAGGCGAGATTTTTGGGATTTTTAAGATATTCCGACGCTTTCGCAATGATATCTTCAATGGTTTTCTTGGTTTCCATAATTCAACCTCCTTTCTTTTAGAATGCTTTTGGTTGATTATTTAGTAGGTGATCAGGGTTTTTATGGTTTGTCCTTTCAAAGCTTCCCGACCGTTTAAGTCTTTTAGTTCGATCAAAAAGCCGCATCCGACGACGACCCCGCCCAAGCGTTCAACCAATTTGATGGTGGCTTTGACGGTCCCGCCGGTGGCCAGAAGATCATCGATGATGAGGACCCTTTGCCCGGGAAGAATGGCGTCTTTATGCATGCAAAGAGTATTTGATCCGTATTCAAGATCATAAGAAAGGGAAACCGTTTCGCGCGGGAGTTTGTTAGGCTTGCGAACCGGAGCAAATCCGATCCCAAGTTCAAAGGCAATCGGACATCCGAAAATGAATCCTCGGGATTCCGGACCGACGATGATCTCCGCGCCTTGAGCCGTCGCGAAATCTTTGAGTTCGTTGCAAGCTGATTTAAAAACCTTCCCGTTGGCCATCAGCGGGGTAATGTCCCGAAACAAAATTCCTTTGACGGGAAAATCTTTGATCGTAGCAATATACTTTTTGTAATCCATATTTTTCTCCTTAATATCCCATATTATACCAAATATCCCGTAAAAAAACCATCATTTTCGGATTATTTGTTTTTAGGGCTTGGTTTCCGGTTTCGCCTTTACTTATCATTTTTATTATGTTAAAATAACTTGAAGGTGAAATCATGGAACCATTAGCATACAAACTTCGGCCTCAGACCATTGACGACGTCGTGGGCCAAAACCATCTGGTTGGAAAAAACGGAGTGATCAGAAAGATGCTGGCCAATAGGCAGCTTCCTTCCTTGATCCTGTACGGAAATCCGGGAACCGGAAAAACGACCATCGCCATGGTCATCAGTCACGATCTGAACATTCCGTTTCATACCTTTAACGCATCGACCGACAATAAAGCCAAATTGAAAGGAATCATCGATGCCAGCGAGAAAAATGAGCGAACCATCCTCATCATCGATGAAATTCATCGAATGAAAAAAGACATTCAAGACTACCTGTTGCCTTGCGTCGAAAACGGCAGCATCACCATGATCGGGATCACGACCATCAACCCTTATCATTCGGTCAATCCGGCGGTCCGCTCCCGTTGTCTGGTTCTGAAACTGAACGCTCTTACCAATGACGATTTGGAGCAGATCTTGATCAAAGTCCTCAAATCCCTCGATTCGGAACTGACGATCGCTCCCGAAGCCAAGGAATATTTAGTGGGAATGGCCAACGGCGATGCCCGTTCGCTGATCAACATGATCGAAGGGATCTTCTTTTCGCTCGGAGACGCCAAAGCCATCAGCTATGAATTAGCCAAAGAGATCATTTTGAAACCGGCGCTGAATATGGATAAAAACGAAGACAGTTTTTACGATACCTTAAGCGGCCTTCATAAATCGATCCGCGGCAGCGACGTGGATGCCAGTTTGCATTATCTCGCCAAACTGCTTTCCGCCGAGGATTTCCTGCCCTTGGTCCGGCGGCTTTATTGCATTTGTTACGAAGACATTTCTCTGGCCAATCCGGGCATGGGACCGAAAGTCCGGGCCGCCTGCGAAGCGGCTTTGGATCTGGGCATGCCGGAAGCGCGGCTCCCGCTGGCCAGCATTGTTACGGAAATGGCCCTGTCGCCAAAATCAAACAGCACCCTTTTGGCCATTGACGCCGCTTTGAAAGACATCGAGGAAGGCCGCAGCGGAACTTTGCCGCTCCATTTAAAAAACCAGTATTCCTTCGATCCGCGTCAGACTCCTTATCAATACCCCCACGATTATCCGGGCGCCTGGGTCAAACAACAATATTTGCCGGACGCCATCAAAGATGTTCGCTACTTCACTCCGAAAACCACCAGCAAAAACGAAGAAATGCTTAAAGAGCGCTGGGATGCTTTGGAAAAAGCCAAAAGCCAAAAATAATCCCGGAGAAGGCCATCATGCGCAAAAATTTTTTGCTTCTTCTCATTTTAACGACGATTTTATGCGGCTGTAGAGAGACGAATCCTTTTGTGATCGAAGATAGCATCATCGTCGATTTTAGCGAGGGCTCAAGGGACCTGAGTTCATTGGTCATCCCGGAAGGGGTCACGGAGATCCGTCCGTCTCTGTCCTTTTTTCCGAATCTGAAGACCATTGTTCTTCCCAAAACCATCACCAAGATCCCAACCGCTTTGTTTGAAGACTGCCATGAATTGGAAGCCATAACCGTCGCTCCCGATAATTCGGCCTATTCATCGTTAGACGGGATCCTTTATTCCGCTAACATGAACATCCTTTTAAAATATCCCGAAGGAAAAACTGACCAAGGGGTTGTCATCGCGGTTCCAACCATTGCGAAAGGGGCCTTTCAAAACAACCCTTATCTGAAGAAAGTGACTATGACCGAAACGGTTCTTCGAATCTCGGCTTCGGCTTTCGCGAATTGCGAAGCCCTTTCGGAAGTCATCCTATCCGAAACCTTGTTGGAAATACCGGAAAAAGCTTTTAAAGATTGCGTAAGCCTCGGGAATTTGGACATTCCCGGCTCGGTAAAAACCATCGGTGCTTCGGCCTTTGAAAACTGTCTTTCCCTGTTGGTTCTGGACATTCCGGAATCGGTCCTTTTCCTGGAATCCAAAGCCTTTGCTCACTTTACCAATCTTCAAGTCATCAATTTCGCCCGCGGCGAAGCTTTTCCGCTTTGGAACGAAGATTGGAAAGAGGATTGCCAAGCCATGACCAATTTTCTCGGGGAATTGGTCCCGGAGAATCTCTACCTGGCTTTGGGAGATTCTTTGGCCGCCGGATACATGAGCGATAACACCATGGGACGCAGTTATACCGATTACCTTGGGGAAAAACTGCTGATCGCGGATATGGTCAACCGTTTTTCCAAAGAATTTGCCCTCAGCGGAATGACTTCTTATGGCCTGAAATTTCGGCTTGAGCATGACCTCTTCAAAGACTCGCAGGGCCGAACCTTGATGGAAGCTTCCCAAACCGCGTCCATCATAACCATCTCGATCGGCGCCAACGACCTGCTTAACCAGGTCGAAATTGATTTTGAAAACCCCAATCTCATTTACGATCAAAGCGGCCTTGATTATGCTCTTGGCGCCCTGAGGGAGAACCTGACTTCCGTCATCAACCAATTGGCGGGGGGCAACCCGAAGGCCCAGATTTTCGTTTTGGGTTATTACATGCCGCTTCCATATCTGGCGGGACTATTTTCCGACGCGGATTATCGGGTCTTCGCCGGCTTGGACGAGACCTTAAAAGCCATTGCTATGAATACCGGGGTTATTTTCGTTGACATTTCGTCGGCATCCTCAACGGCTTTCATCCCCAATCCGCTCAACATCCATCCCGGTCCCGCGGGATATCTCTACATCTCGGAAATCGTTTTTCAGAAAATCATCAATAATCGTTAATAATAAATAAAAAAACTTGCGTTTATCAGGAAATTGTTGT
>CAYQUB010000086.1:0-6116 GCA_964420625.1 uncultured Bacteroidales bacterium
GGCTTTGTTACCATTTGTAAGAGAGTAATTTTTGAAAACCATAGAAAACCTATGGTTTTTTATTTTTTTTCTCAACAATGTCCATCCCCTTGGAAGTTGTCAGTATTTTTGGTCAATAATATTTTGTTTTTCCGAACAATATGGTATAATAATTCTAAATTAAGGGTGATTATTTATGAAAAATTCCTTTAGATTCCGAAAATTGTTTGTCATTCTGCTCTTTGTTTCCATTGGAGCAATCATCTATCTGTACTTTCGGCCGGAAATTTCGGTGTTTTATTTGTACGGATCCATTTTCATTTTCGGAGCCTCGGTGACTTACCTCTACGTGGTAGCCGGTCAAAGCCGAAAAATCAAGAAACTTGACTGGATGGAAAACCGCCTGAAAATGTGGAACTCCATTTCCTACCGGGTCAAAAAAGCCGGAGAGAATTCTTTCAACGAAATGCCGCTTGGGATCATCGTTTACAGCGATGACAAAGTTATCGAATGGGCGAACAATTACGCGAAAGAAATTTTTTTGAGCCCCCTGACCGACCGCAAGATCGAACTGATCAACCAGGAATTGTTCTCAAATCTGAAAATGACGGATGAATTCGATTTGAATCTTTACGGGAAGACTTTCGGTTGCACCGTGCTTCCGAAGGACAACATCATTTATTTCATAGATAAAACCGAGATGAAAGCGCTCGAAAAAAAATACAGTGCCCGGATGCCGGCTTTGGGAATCATCAACCTGGACAACTTAAGCCCGGCTTTGGCGCCGCTTGATGCCCAAGAAAAAGCCCGGCAGATGAGCAACGTCATCGGGATCCTCAGCGATTGGGTCGAGAAACATGACATTTACCTTCGCGGTTACAGCGAAGAACAATATCTCATAATCATGGACAAAGCCCAGCTTCAGAGCCTCATGGACGAAAAATTCAAGGTTCTGGAAGATGTGAAAACCTATTTTCTGAAAGAAGATCTGCGAATTACGGCCTCCATCGGCATCGCCTGTCAGGATGCCTTGGCGACCGATCTCATCGCCATAGCCTCGGCCCAATTGGATCTGGCTTTAAACCGCGGCGGCGACCAAGCTTCCGTTTATCTTGAGGGAACCGTTACTTATTTCGGGGCCCGGACCACGACCATCGAAAACCGTTCGCCGATCCACGTCCGGGTAAAAACCGAGCAATTGGTTGACAAAATCAACGAAGCCGATCAGGTCTTCATCATGACTCACGATGACATGGACGCCGATGCTTTCGGGTCTTGTCTGGCCGTTTATAAAATCGTGAAGTCGTTGGGCCGGGAAGGAAAGATCGTTTTTGACGAAGCCACGATCGATCCGACCATCAAAAGCGTTTATGAGATCATCCAAACCGAACACGTCAACATCCTGGATTACCTGATCACTCCGGACAGCGCGCTTTCGAAGATGACCGATAACTCGCTTTTGATCCTCACCGACGTTCAATATCAAAACTTGCTCTTGAATGAGAAGATCTATAAAAGAGCCAAGAAACTGGCGATCATCGACCATCATCGGCGCAACAATTTTTCGATTACCAATTATGATTATCTGTACACACAAAGTTCCGCGTCATCGACGGTCGAACTGGTCGTGGAAATGTTTGAATTCCTTGATCACGAAATCGAGATCAGCGGGATCGAAGCCACTTGGATGCTGATGGGAGTCATTGTTGACACCAACAACCTGATGTACCGGATCTCTTACCGGACCTTCAACATCCTTGCCATTCTTCAGAAGTTCGGAGCGGAAATGCCCAAAGTCCAAAGATTCCTTCGGGAAGATCTTCAGGATTATGTGCAAAGAGTGTCCATTCTCAACCATCTGGAGATCATTGACGGGAAGTTTGGGATCGCCGTGGCCGGAGACAATGTCTATCCGCGCAGCTTCATCGCGAAGATCGCCGATACCATCATTTCCGTCAACAACATCAAAGCCGCCTTTTGCATCGGGAAGATCGAAAACAACGAAATTGCGATCAGCGCCCGCAGCTTGGACGAAATCAACGTTCAGGTCATCATGGAACAACTGGGGGGCGGAGGCCACTACAACAACGCCGCGGCCCAATTCAAAAACACGACTTCAGAACTGGTAAAGGCAGCGCTGGTCGAAAAACTGAAAAAGATCGATGAGGGAGGTCAAACAACCATGAAAGTAATTTTAACGAAAGACGTCAAAGGAAAAGGAAAAGAAGGCGATATCATCGATATCCCGTCCGGCCATGCCAATTTTCTGATCCGAAGCGATCAAGCCATCATGGCCACGGTTGACAACATCAAACAATTGGAGAAAAAAAACTCTTTGGAAAAAGAAGCTCAAGAAAAGCTTTTGGGTGAAATGAAGGAACTGAAGGTGCTCATTGACAAGACTCCGGTCACCGTTTCCGTCCGCGTTGGCAAAGAAGGAAAGTTATTCGGAAGCGTCAGCAGCAAGCAGATCATTGACGAATACAAAGCCCAAAACGGGATCACTCTCGACAAGCGGAAAATGATTTATGACAAAGACATTGAATCGCTGGGGACTTTTAAGATCCCGATCCAGCTTCATAAAGAAGTAACTGCGGAGATCACCTTATTCGTGGTGGAGAAACAATGATGGAAAGCAACCGCCAGATCCCTTGCAGCCGGGACGCCGAAAATTACGTTCTCGGATCCGTACTGATCGAAAACAATTTCGCGTCGGAATTAGTCGCGCGTTTGGATTACCGCGATTTCTACTTCGTTCCGAATGCGAACATCATGAACGCCATCATCGAATTGGACAAAGCCAAACGGGTGATCGACGTTTCCTCGGTCATGGACCAACTGAAAAAGAACAATGTCTTCGAAGCCACGGGCGGATCCCAGTATCTTTTTGAACTGATGGATGCCATTCCTTCGGTCGTCAACATGGCGGCCTATATTGAAGTCATCAAAGAAAAATCGGTCGAACGCGAACTGCTTGGAAAAATGCAGGACATTTCAAACCGCATATTGGATCATAAACAGCCGTTCGGCGAAATGATCGCCGAAGCGGAAAAAGACTTCATTGAAGTCATAAACAAGCGGAAAACCGTCGATTTGATTCGGATCGACACCGCCACTGACAAAGTACTGAGCATCGTTGAATCGAACCGGAACAAAGAAACGGAAGGCCTGACCGGCATCGATACCGGATTTAAAGCCCTTAACCGTTTGACCTTTGGTTTCCAAAAAGGCGAATTGACCATTTTGGCGGCCCGTCCCGGAATCGGAAAATCGGCTTTGGCCCTGAATCTGGCGACCAACGCCTGCGAGACCATGGGCGCCCATGTGGCTTTTTTCTCCCTGGAAATGGGCATCGACCAATTGCTGATGCGGGTCTACGCCTCGCATTCGGGATTGACCCTTAACAAGATCCGGGCCGGGAAACTGACCGACGCGGAAATGGCAACGCTTTATGCGGCCAAAACCAAGATTGACAAATTCAACATCTATCTTGATGAAGCCGGAGCAACCGACATCGAAGAATTGGTTACGGTCTGCCGAAAACTGAAACGGGACAACAAACTGGATTTTGTGGTCGTGGATTATTTGCAGCTTTTGACCACCAAACGAAGAACCTCCAGCCGGGTCGAAGAAGTATCCCGGATCTCCCGTCAGCTGAAAATGATGGCGCGGGAAATGCAGGTTCCGGTTTTGGCGCTGTCGCAGCTGTCGCGTTTGGTCGAGCAACGGGAAGACAAACGTCCGGTTCTGTCAGACTTGCGTGAATCCGGAAGCATCGAACAGGATGCGGACATCGTCATGTTCTTGCATCGCGAACCGACCAAGACCGATGAGGATACCACCAAGAGGACCCGCAATGCGAAAACCGAACTGATCATCGCCAAAAACCGCCAGGGCATCACCGACAGTATTTTCTTGATTTTCAACGGCGCGCATTCTTTGTTCAGCAGCACCGACGAATCACGAGAATGGGAGTGAAAATTTGTTTGAAAGACTCGAAATGATGGAAAGCCAATACAACCGGATCAATGCCGATCTCCAAAAACCGGAAATTACCGCCAATGTGAAGAAAACGACGGAACTGATGAAAGAGATGCGGTCTTTGGAAAAAGCGGTCAGGGCTTACCGGAATTATAAACAACTAGAAACGGAGATCGCGGATCTTTCCGAACTGGCCAAAGGCGACGATCAAGAAATCGCGGAAATGGCTGATGAGGAACGGAAAGAAGCGATCAAAAAACAAAATAAAATCGTTGAAGATTTAAAAGTGTTGCTGATCCGGAAAGATCCGAATGATGAAAAAAACGTCATTTTTGAGATCCGGGGAGCAGTAGGGGGCGACGAAGCCAACATTTTCGCCGGCGACCTGTTTCGGATGTATTCCCGATACGCCCTTCTGAAAGGCTGGAAAATCGAAGTTACGATGGCTGAAGAAGGAGCGATGGGTGGATTTTCCCAGATCGAATTCATGGTCTCGGGGGAGAACGTTTATTCGCAGATGAAATACGAATCCGGCTCGCACCGCGTTCAAAGAGTTCCCAGCACCGAGTCCGGCGGCCGGATCCATACCTCGACCGCGACCGTTTTGGCCATGCCGGAAGCTGACGACGTTGACGTGGAAATGAAGATGGAAGATGTCCGGATCGATATTTTCTGTGCCTCGGGACCGGGAGGACAAGGCGTCAATACCACCAAATCCGCCATCCGCGTCACGCACATTCCGACCGGATTGGTCGCTTCATGCCAGGACCGAAAGTCCCAGAAAGAAAACAAGATCAGCGCTCTGAAGATCCTTCAGACCCGCTTGTATGATAAAGCTTTGCAAGAAAAACAATCCAAGGAACAAAACGAACGGTCTTCGAAGATCGGGACCGGCGACCGGAGCGAAAAGATCCGGACTTACAACTATCCTCAAAATCGAATTACGGATCATCGCATCGGGTTCACCATTCAGCAGCTTAGTTCGGTTATGGAAGGCCGAATGGATCCGATCATTGAAGCTTTGGTAACCGAAGACCAGCGACGGATCCTATCCAAAGAAGAATAAGCCAAGGGAGGAAAGCATGATCAATCTGCTCTATCAGGAAATCGATCTGAAAAGAATGGCCGAAAATTTCGAAGCCATCAAACGCAAATCGAAAAAAGACATCATCGCGGTCGTAAAAAGCCGCTGTTATGGCTTGGGCGATCGTCAGATACCTAAATATCTCGAAGCGCTCGGGTGCCGGATCCTGGCGGTTGTGGACATGTTTGAAGCTTCCCGTCTGCTTGAGGAAGGGATCCGAACCGGCATTTTGGTTTTGAACAGCGTCGACTATGACACTTATGCTTATGTGAACGAGTTTCCCAATCTGATCCTGTCGGTGAACAGTCTTCAGGATGCCCGCCAATTGGCGGACTGCCGTTTTGACCGAACCGTCAAACTGCACATTCAGATCGATACCGGGATGAACCGGTTGGGCTTTACCAACATGACCAATTACCTAGAAGCCCTCGATATTCTCCAAACCAACCCCAATTTGCGAATTGAAGGAATTTATACTCATTTTTCTTCGCCGGAAAACCGGGTTCTTCAAGAGAATCGTTTTCTTCCTTATTTGGATGCCTACCCCTATCTCATGATTCACTGCGCCGCCAGTTCCACCTATGAACATTCCGCGATCGGAAACTTTGTTCGGGTCGGGTTGGACCTTTACGGAGATGGTCGCAAAGACTTTCTCAAACAAATCGTAAAAATCGGCTGCCATCCTCTGACTGTTAACCGGGTGCCAGCCGGAGAGACGATCGGATATGATCAGGAATACCTGGCCCAGGAAGACGTGATTGTCGCGGTTCTTCCGATCGGTTACAGCAACGGATTCCGTCGCAGCCTCGGGGGTTTCCCGGTCATGGGCAACAACCAGAAGTACCCGACCATCGGCAAGGTTTGCATGAATCATTTGTATGTCTTGGCTGACGAAAGCGTCAACGTCAATACCGAATTTATTATCACCTCAGCGGACTTTCCGATCCGGGAAATGGCAGATTATCTGAAAACCACCCCGCACGAAATTTACTGCATGATGAACATCGATAATAAGATCTACCTGAAGTGAAATCATGACCTATCGGGAATTTTGGAAGCAGCAGCAAAAGAC
>CAYQUB010000087.1:0-6106 GCA_964420625.1 uncultured Bacteroidales bacterium
CCGTTACCTCAAAATCGATTGGAACTAAGCTCGGATCGATCTCCGCGCTGGAATAGGCATCCTCGCTCTCCGGTCTCTCCGTTACCGTTTCCGCTTCAACCCCCGGTCCTTTGATCAGGCTCCACGGAAAGTAATTAGCTAACATCGCCAACAAGACGATGATGGTTAAGGTCTTGCTGATCCTTTTGATTACGCGTGAAAAAGCCACGATCGCTTTTTCGCTAAGGCATCTTTTAAAAAACTTCTTCAGAAGTTTGGCCAGTGTCTTCATACTTTTGTTCCCCTTCCTTTTCTTTTTATGTCTTGGGATAAAATAATCAGCCCATTTGGTGGGCTGAAACTTACGGATCGATTTCATTGTTGCTTATCCTCGCTGCATGATCGGCTTTCATCCCAATTTCATTATACTAATAAATAAAAATTTTGTAAAGTACTTTTTTTGACCCCAAAAAGCCATACTATATTTGCTTTGTTTGGCCAATAATAAGGAAATATGAATACAAAAAAAGTTAATAGACTCCTTTTTTAGTAACAAATAAAGATCGGACATTCCATGAACCGCCATCTTCTTTGGAGCGAAGATGGATTTTTTATTTACCCTTTAATTTTTTTTAATAGTTCCTGATAAGAGTCCGTCAAACGGTATTCCTTCAGTTCCTCATCTTTTTCCATAAAGGAAAAGATCGTTTTGTCTCTCATGTTTGCGTAAAGCAAACAGTTGTTGGCGTTTTCGTAATCGTTCATCAGCACATACAGGCATCCGAGATTGTACCACATCAAGGTGTTGTCCTTGTCTTTGCTTATACCCTGAAGATAATAGTAACGGGCCTTCTTGTAGTTTTTTTCGGCGTCTTTGTAAATGATCGCCAGATTGGAATACGCCAGAATGTAACCGTTGCTTTTCGATATTTCCTCAAGATAATACTTTTTGGCTTTTTCGAAATCCTTCATTTTGCCATAAACAACCCCGAGGTTGTAAGCGACCATCTTCTCTTTCGGATCGATTCGGTATGCTCGCTTCGTATGTTCCAAAGCCAATTCCAGGTAATCTCTTTTTTCATAAAAGGATCCCAAATTGAGGTTGGCCCAAAAATGATCTGGTGCATAAAGAAGCGTCTTCTTGTAATAGTCGTAGGCTTTCTGCTCGTCCCCGTCATCCTCGGCCAAAAGAGCAATATTGAAATAAGCATCATAGAAGGTTCGGTCCAGTTCGATGGCCTGTTCGTAGGCTTTCAAAGCTTCTTCTTTTTTACCCAAGTCTTCGCAAGCCACTCCCAAACCATAGAAACCGTATGCAAACTCCGGAAAGTTTTCAACGGCTTCCTGAAACACGGAAACGGCTTTGAACGGATTTTTGTCATCCAGATAAACCACGCCCAGATCGACTAGGTCTTCCGCGAGGACTTGTTTTTCAAAAGCCTGTTCGTAATATTTCGCCGCTGAAGCAAAATCCTTGTCTAGGTAAGCGTCCTGGGCTTTTTTGATCAAATCTTCGTAATTTTGCATTAAGCCACCGCATAAAACACATAAATCAGCACCGAAAGCAGGTTATTCAAAAAATGGATCCCCATCGGCACAAAAATGTTGTTTTTGGAAAAAGAATAACTGGCACATAAAACCAGAGCCATGCCCAAATATTGGAAGACGAAGACGTCTACTCCGTGGATGGAGGCAAAAATGACCGTGGAAATGAGGATCGCAAAGATCGGTTTCCAGCGGAATTTGTCTTCAATGACCCCAAACAAAAGTTTTCGGAATAAAATTTCTTCAACAAAGGGCGCCAGAAGCAAGGTGGTCAAATACATGAAGAACCGGTAATCCCCAGCCAAAAACGTTTCGATGAGTTCCTGGTTTTCGGAAGTTCCCTCGATCCCTAACACGGTATAAATTAAACTAAGGGCATAACTTAAGCCGAGCAGAATGATGAACCCCACCACCATCGTTCCCAAAAGACTTTTCCATTCGATCTTGAACCGCAGCGCATCTTTTTTAAATTCGTTTTTCAGAATGAAAACGAACAGACCGGCCAGGATCAGCTCGCCGACCATTTGGGAAACATTGAGGATCCCATAATAAAGATCGGCATTCAGGCCTATGTTTCCGGTCAGGTAAGCATCCATGAAGGACTGAAAAAAGCCCGGCGACCGAAACTCCATCCCCAAGGCCCCGGCGAACATCGCCAGAACCGAAAGCAAATAAAAAAGAACTATCCCCGCCAAGAAAGCAATGACGTAAAAATTCCCATTGCTAAGCTTTTTGTATATTTGGTTTTCCATTTAATCCCCCTTGAAAAATGTATTCCTCAATGGTTTTGGATATGACCAAAATGTTATCCAAAACGATTTCTTTGTCTTTGTGTGAGTGCACGTTTTTGATGACCAGTTTCCCTTTATCATTTTTCGAAAAGGCAAAGACCCCAACATGGCTGTATCTGGCGAATACCGCATGATCGGAAAGTTCGAACGCACTTCCCTTCCGGACCACGCAATCATAATCTTTGAATTGAAGCTTATTGAAAAGCGCTTCTAATTCGTTGGATAACCCGGGTTTTCGGAAATGGTCAAACCCGAAAGTATTCCCAACCCCGACGCAATCAAAAACAATGTATTTCCGACGCCGAAAGTCCAATTTGTGTTTTTGGAGATATTTTACCAAAGCAATCGATCCGACTAAGCCCTTTTCCTCATTGTCGAAGAAAACATAAGCGACCTTTGAACTCTTAAGTTTTCCCATCAGATACAAAAGCGTCAGGACTCCGCTTGTGTTATCGTTAAAATTGTATTTGTTCGCGATTGCCAAAAAACCTTCCGAATACAAAAAGAAGTAAACGACGATGCCAATCGGGATCAAAAGATGGATCGAAAGCAAAATGCTCCCAACAAACAATGCGCAAAACAGAATCGGCATGAGAATGTTAAAAAAGAGAACACTCTTCATCAGAAAGCCCGGCATTCTGGGGGGCGTGTCATAATGCGCCCCCAGAATGTATTCGGCCGTTTCCAAATTCCCGATCACCACATTTTTTGAAAATCGGTGTTGGGGAATGATTTGATATCCAAGTTGATGTTGGATGGCTTTGGTTTGCAAATAATTCCGAAATTTCTCTTTGCTTTTTTGGTGCATCCGCTCCTGATATAATGACAATTCGACGTACAGGTCTTTGATCATAAAATTACTTGCCCAAGCTTTTGATCTCATCCTTGATTAAGCGAATAAATTCCTCCACGCTGACCGTCTTTGTTTCATTCTGACCATATTTTCGGTAAGTCAGCTGATGGTTAGCCTGCTCTTGATCGCCAAAAACCAATTGGTATGGGATCTTCTTGGTCTGGGCTTCGCGGATCTTGTATCCCAGTTTTTCGTCACGTTCGTCGATTTCAAAGCGAATGTCTTCGTCAAGCAAAAGATTCTTGATCTCGTTGACATAAGCCATGTGATGATCCGGATTGACCGGGATCAGTTTTACCTGAACCGGAGCCAGCCAAGTCGGGAAAGCCCCGCCGTAATGTTCGGTGATGATCCCGATGAAACGTTCCAATGATCCGAAGATGACCCGGTGCAACATGACCGGACGTTTCTTTTCGCCGTCTTCCGCTACATAAGTTAAATCAAAGCGTTCCGGAAGATTCATGTCCAGCTGGATGGTTCCGCACTGCCAAATGCGGTTCATGGAATCGCGCAGTTTGAAGTCCAGTTTCGGACCGTAGAAAGCCCCGTCGCCCGGATTGATCTTATAAGGCTTCCCGACCGATTCGCAAACTTTCGCCAAGGCTTCCTCGGAACGGTTCCAAGTCTCGATCGAACCAATGTATTTTTCCAGCGGTCTGGTCGACAGTTCAATGTGATAGGAAAGCCCAAATACTGAATAAATTTCTTCAAAAAGTTTGATCAGTTTTCCGACTTCCTCAATGATCTGATCTTCTTTCATGAAAATGTGAGCATCATCCTGAGTAAAGACGCGGACGCGGAACAAGCCGTTCAGAGCCCCGCTCGCTTCATGACGATGAACCAAGCCCAATTCCCCAACCTTCAGCGGGAAGTCTTTATATGAATGGATGCTGTTTTTGTAGACCAGCATTCCGCCCGGGCAGTTCATCGGTTTGATGGCAAACTGATGGCCGTCGATTTCGGAAGTGTACATGTTGTCCCGGTAATTGAACCAGTGGCCGGATACTTCCCAAAGTTCCTTGTTAAGCATGATCGGAGTCTGAATGAATTGGTAGCCTTCGCGGGTATGGATTCTATACCAGAAGTTTTCCAGGGTTTTCTTAAGCATTAACCCTTTTGGAAGCCAGAACGGGAATCCCGGTCCGAATTCGGAAAGCATGAACAAATCCAATTCTTTTCCGAGTTTGCGATGATCGCGTTCGGCCCGTTCCTTGAGGATCTCCAAATGATGGCTCAGTTCCTCTTCGGTAAAGAAGCAGGTCCCGTATATCCTTTGCAACTGTTCGTTTTTCGAATCGCCACGCCAGTAAGCGCCGCTAACGGCCAAAAGTTTGCAGTTCTTCAGAAGTTTGGTGCTCAAAACATGCGGTCCGCGGCAAAGATCGGTGAAATCGCCATGCCGGTAAACGGTGATGACGGCGTCAGGCGCAAGTTCGCTGATGATCTCTTGTTTGTATTTATCATTCTTGAACAATTCCAAAGCGGCTTCTTTCGAGATCTCCAGACGTTGGAAAGGTAAGTCCTGATTGGCAATGTTCTTCATTTCGGCTTCGATCTTCCCTAAATCTTCTTCGGTGATCTTGACGCCCTCGCCCGGGTTGATGTCATAATAAAAACCTTCCTCAATGGCCGGTCCGACTCCGAACATGGCTTGGGGATATAGTTTTCTGATGGCGCTGGCCAGCAAGTGGCTGCAAGAATGGTTCAAAGCCCCAAAAGCTTCCAAAGACTCTTTGGTAACGAGTTCCAAAGTCGCATCGCCCAAGATGGGTCTGGTCAAATCATAATTCTCGCCGTTGACTTTCGCGAACACCGATTTCTTGGCCAATGACGCGGACAGCGAATTGGCAATTTCCAACGCTGATTTTCCGTCAGCGTACTCTTTGACGTTTCCGTCCAAAAATTTAATTTTCATGGTTTTCTCCTTTGCTTGAATAAAAAAAGCGTCCCCTGAAAGGACGCATATATACGTGGTACCACCTTGTTTCGACCGGTTTGAAAACTGATCGCACTCAAACTCCTTAACGCGGACGTTTACGGAACATCTTTCGAGTTCGGCTCCATGGTAGTAATCTTCAATTCCGGTTTGGCAACTCTCACTGTCATGCCATCGCTTTGAATCGGTTGTTTTGAGGACCGTGTCCATTTCATCGCTTGATTGGTTGCTTAAAATTATACAACAAGAATGCCCAAAAGTCAATGTCAATGTTATGAAAAGGGATTTTGGAAAAAAGATTGGGAATAGATCCACTTTTGTTTGGTTTTGTTTATTTGACAGATTACCACCATTATGTTAAAATCACTTTCGGAGGTGATGAATTTGAAAAAAACACTATTGATTGTTTTTGTTTTGCTTTTCATGGGGATTATTAGTATTCGGGGGGTTCCCGTAAAAGCTTCAAGCCACTTCTATCCAATTGATACGGATAGTAAGATGGAGGCTTTGTCTTCGATAAAATATGTTTTTGAAAACTGGGCATCCATCCACGATGAGGGAGATTTGGATGGCGTATGGGCGTGGAGACTTTATTTTTTCGCAACCGAATTGCAATCCATGACATCTGCAACGGAGAACCAAATAAAAGCAATGTTGAATGAAAGGGGTATCTCCTATGCTAACAATTTCAATGTCCCCCTATTGTACCAATCATTTTCGATTGAGAAAATCCCTTATTTTTTTCCAACTTCCTCTTATTTGGGTGAGAGTAGCTTTACGGATGATTTTGAGTCAGTTAATTTCCGGATCGATATTACTTATTATGGAGATCCAAATATCACTCCATATTCATTTGACAGGAATTTTACTCCGAATTTTCTTGACTTTGAATTAATCAATGAAGTAGAATCTTATGGTTTTTATTGTCGATATTTCAATCTTCCTCTGGATTATTATGGGGATGTTGGCAATTTCGAGGACGCAAAAATCGAAATTGATTAT
>CAYQUB010000088.1:0-6062 GCA_964420625.1 uncultured Bacteroidales bacterium
ATGACTTCGCCGACCCGTTCCTGAAAAAACTGAAAGCTTTCTTCGCGTTCAAGTTCTTTCAGTCCGCTCAGCAGACTTTGACGAAATACCGACGCGGCTTTTCGTCCGAAAGCGGTGATGTTGATCTCGGTCTTGATCTCCGCGCCCACTTTGATCTTCGGTTTGATCTCCAAAGCTTCTTCCAAAGTAATTTGGCCGCGGGCGCCTTCGGGATCGACTTCCTCGACGACGTATTTGTATTCGTATACTTTTATTCTTTTCTTTTCGAAATCCCACTCGGTTTTGATATCACCGGTGTATCCGCTGTTTCGGCTGGATACCGAAATGGCAATCTCCACTTTTTCTTTGACGTCTTCAACGTTGAATCCTCTTTCAAAGGCGATGGCTTCGAGCGACTCGAAAAAACTTTTACTGATCATGACTTCCTCCAATGTTTGCGCTTGGCGCGTTTTACAAAATAACGTTACTTTTAAAAAAGGGCCATAACATTATTTAAAGGAGTGAGAACCTCACTCCTTCATTTTCAATATCTGATGATATTATATCATTTAAACGGCGGTTTTGTCAACTGATAATATTTTTTGGTCTCAGGCAGTCTTCCCCGGCAGGGTCGAATAGAGGGTGGTTTGGGCGTCGTAACCGTTTCCGTTGGTGATCCGGACGGTATAACTTACCCGGGCCGCCACGGCCGGAAGATCAATGATCCGCCCCAGATCATTGACGTATTCCGGATTGTTCGAGGTGAAGGTAATGGTATATCCCTCCAGCTCGGTCATAACCAGATATTCGGCGGTGATCAAGTCGATGGCGTTTCCGTATAAGTTGTTGCGCCTGAGGGTCTGCGGACAATTCTTTTGGCTGTAATCATAATGCTGTTTGACGGCCGAGACCTTCAGACCGTACTTGACCAAAAGCCCGGCCATCAGTTTGGCGGTGCGGTGCCAGGTCAGATAAAGATCGCTTCCGAAGTCCACGCAGGTCTCGATGCCGATGGTGGTGCCGTAAGCGGCGTCGGTATCGCCTTGCCAGGCGACTTCGTTGTCCGGAAGATGCTGAATGACTTCGGAGTCATCAACGGTATAGTGCCAGGAACGGGCCCGGTAATTCAGATTGTCAACGCCGGCGAGATAGGTGGCGTGCATGGCCGCGGTGGCTCCGGCGGTATTGTTTCCGGTATCGTGATAAATGATGTTGGAAATCGAGGTTTTCAGCACCCCGCTGCGGGTGACTCTCTCGTCAATGATGGCTCGGGTCTCAGGAGTGAAGTAAGTTCCGATGAAAGGGTTGGGTCCGGCGGGGTAATCGAATTTGGCGATCAGATTGGTTCCGACCGGCATCAGATTAACTTTCAGATTCAGAGGCCCGGGATAATATTTCGAAACGCTGCCTTTGACCCATTGTTGCATAGTGGTGTTTCCGTAAGTGGTTACATACTGAACGATCGGGTTATCAACGTTCAGACTTCGCAAAAGGGCGATCGGATCCGGTTCGACGGAAAGCGAGATGTTCCCTCTGATCCGGCTGTCCGTTTTCGCAGTCGCATTGATCGTAACCGTTCCGGACCTCAGAAGCGTGACTTTCCCGGCGGCGTCAACGGTGGCAATTTCTTCATTTTCGCTGGACCAGGTGACTTCCTGATCCGCACCGGACGGAAAAACATGCGCTTCCAAAACCGTGGTGCTGAAGGTTTTGAAAGGGCCGGCCGTTTGCGTATTCAGTTCGATCCCGGCGGCATCCGGAACCAAAACGACAATTTCTTTTTCTAAAGTGTGATTGGTGATGAACGATGAGATTTTAATGATGACCACTCCTTCGGACACGCCGGTGACCACGCCGTTTTGATCGACGGTCGCGATCCCGATATCGCTGGATTCCCAGAACACGACGGCTGATTGCGCATTGTTGCGATCAAACGCCCCCAGGGTGATCGTCTCGTCAACATATACTTCCGATTCGCCGGAGATGGCCAGCGGAAAGGTTTTGACGGTGATGCTCATCGCGACGGTAATGTCCGGATGACCCACCAGCGAAGCGGTGACGGCGGTCGTCCCGGTTTTCAGGGCGGTGATGACATTGCCCTCAATGCTGACGACGGTCGGATCGGCGATGGCATAAGCCACTTCCAAAATTTCGGTGGTATTTCCGATGATCGGAACGATGGTGGCCGTTCCTCCGAATTCCAAAGTGAAAACGGCTGAAGCGAGGCTAAGCGTCGGCGGCGTGACGATCGGATCATCGTCATTGGGGTCGTCATCCGGTTCTTTTTCACATCCGGAAAGCCCGGAACTGAAAAACATCAGCCCCAGTACCAATAACAATGGCCATTTTTTGTGAATCATATCTTTCTTCTCCTTAGGCTTTGTCTATTTTGCTATTTTCGTTCCGAGGGTTTGATCACGCCGAAATTGACGTGGCAATACCCGTTCGGTTTTTTGTCCAGATAATCCTGATGGTTTTCTTCCGCCAGCCAGAAACCCGCTTCAGGTTTGACTTCCACGGCGATGAACCCGCCGTATTTCAGTTTTTTCCGGAGCATGAAGTTTTCAATCGTGATCCGGTCTTCCTCGGTTTGGTAATAGACCCCAGTTCGGTATTGGATGCCTTCGTCCTCGCCCTGCTTGTTGAAACTGAGCGGATCAATGAACCGGAACATGTGATCAAGCAGCTGAGTGAGGGTGATGGCGTTTTCGTCGTAAAAGATCTCCACCGCTTCGGCGTGCGTGGCCCGATGTTCTTTCAAATCTTTGTACTTTGGTTTGTCAATGTTGCCGTTCGTGTACCCGACGTTGGTGTCGAGGACCCCCTTCAGTTGCTTGTAATAGGCTTCGACGCCCCAAAAGCACCCTCCGGCCAAAACGATTCTTTTCATGATTTTACTCCTTATGGTTTTTGGCGGGTTTGAAAATGATGCCGGCCAAATGTTTGTGCCGGTAATCGGTCGCGGTCAGGTAAGCGCCGATGATCATCAGAATCAGCGCGCAAATGTAAATGACGGTTGGGGAATTTCGGAAAATTAGGAAGGACAGCCCCGCGCCGATGAAAGGCGCAAAGGCATAGAAAGCGCTGGTCTTGGCGGCTCCCAGTTCTCTTTGGGCCCGAACATAAAAAAAGATGCTCAGCCCGTAGGCTACAAATCCCAATAATAAGGCCCACAGCAGGTACGATATTTCGATTGACCTGATCCCGACGATCAAGGCGACGATCAGCGCTCCGGTCCCGGAAGCCAGGCCTTTGATGATGACGATCTCAAACGGATCCTTCTTCGATAAGACCCGGGTACAGTTGTTTTCCAAGCCCCAGCTCACCGCGGCCAAAAGCACAAAAAGCGAACCGATCGAAAATTGCAAACTGCTTAAGTCTTCAAACGAAAGCAAAAAACTGGCGGCGGAAATGACCGCGATGGCGATCCAAAGCCGTTTGCTCAGAACCTCTTTGAAAAAGACCATGGAAATGAGGGCGGTGGCCACGATCTCGAAATTATTCAAAAGCGAGGCGTTGGCGGCGGTCGTCTTTTGCAGTCCGATCATCAGACAGATGGGAGCGATGACATCCAACAGAATCATGCCCAAAATGTAGGGCCATTGTTTCTTTTCCAAGTGTTCGGTCGTTGGACTTCGTTTTCTTAGCAGCCAGATGACCAGCATTCCGATCCCGGCTCCGAAATAAAGAAGCGAAGCCATCAAGGCCGGCGAGATCTCCGCAAGCAGCAGTTTGGAGATCGGCGAATTGATCCCGTAAAGAGCCGCGGCCAAGACGGCAAAAATGATTGATTTTCCATTTTTTGTTTTCATGTTTTTTCCTGATATCATCAATTATACCAAATTTCTTTCGAAAAGCATACCCCGAAAACAAAAAAGACGGACGTTTTTTCGTCAGTCTTTTGAAATCATTTCCCAAAGACCTTCATTCTTCCTTCAATCGGAAGAAAGGTTTTGGTCTCCGGTTTGGCGGTTGGAACTCCAAAAGGCATTTGCGCGATCAATTTCCAGCTCGAAAGAAGATGGAAATGTTTGGCGACCGCTTCATCAATGATCGGGTTGTAATGTTGCAAAGAAGCTCCCAAGCCTTTTTCGGCCAAAGCCGTCCAAATCGTGAAATTGAGCATTCCGGCGCCTTCATGGGACCAGACCGGAAAAACGTCTTTATACTTCGGAAACCGGGTCTGCAGGTTTTTGATGACGTCCTGATCTTCAAAAAACAGAACGGTTCCGTGCGAAGTTCTAAACATTTTCATTTTCTCCAAGGTCGGACCGAACCGGTCGGCGGGAACCAGTTTGCGAAGCTCTTCGGTAACGATGTCCCAAAGCGCGTCATGCTCTTTCCCGAACAGGACCACGGCCCGTCCGGATTGGGAATTGAAAGCCGACGGGGTATGCAAGACCGTCTCTTTGACGAGGTCCACGATCTCGTCATCGCTGATCGTTGATTCCTTGCTAAGCGCATAAAGGCTGCGCCGGTTTTTTAATATGTCGATAAATTCTTTTTTCATTTTTTGATCTCCTTGCAATGTAAGTCTTTACCATTACATTATATCAAATCAGGAATAAACCGCCACTCAGATGCTTTCGCCGCTGATCTTCGTTATCATGGTTATTTTGATCTTTTCGGTGCCGATGACGATCTCTTTGTTAATCGCATCGACTTTGGAGATCCTTCCGAAGGCCGACCGGATGCATCCGCTTTGATAATAAGAAACGGTCACTTCGGCGTTTTGGCTGATGGCCAAATTCAGTTTTTCGTTCAGAATTTCCAATTCGTCGGGAAGAAGAACCGACTTTGGAATTTTTTTGCGTTCGGAGACGACGTTTCGGATGGATTTTTTGTAACCCTCGAGCCCGTCAAACGGTTGCCATTTTCCTTTTCGTCCCTTTTCACCATCACTCGGCATTGTGTCCTCCGATCAGTTTGCTTCTTTTGATGAGCGTCCCTTTTTGGGATTTGCTCGCCGCCATCGTGACCGCATCTTTTCCGTAGCGGTTTTTGATCTCCCCGATGGCCTGAAACAAGTCATGTTCTTTTTTGGATTCTTCCGCATCCGTGAAAATGTCCCCCTGGGTAAAATCTTCATTGGACAGCCGGCCTACCCGGACGGCGACGCTTCGGATCGGAAAGTCCCCAACATTGTTTTCGTAAAGGCTGAAAAATCCATCCAGAATCTTTTTTCGGCTGTTGGTCTTGCAATCAAAAGTCGTCTGACGGAAAAAGCCCCCGCCCGCCGCTTTGGAATACCCGATCCCCAAGCCGATCAGCTGGCAGCAGCGCTTTTTGGTGATCAGTTCGGTGACCAGTTCATCAACCATCTCGGTCAGGACGATCTTCAGGTCTTCCTTGTTGTAATCTTCATAAAGCGATTGTCCGTGTCCGAAGGAGGTGCTTTCGGGAATGTAATTTCGGGCTTCCGCGACCGTCGTCCTTTCAATCCCCATGGCATGGTCATGAAGCTCGCTTCCGACGATCCCGAATTGTTTCTCCAACTTTTCGACCGGATGATTGGCCAGATCGCGCAGGCAATAGATCCCCATCTTCGCCAAACGTTTTTCGGTCCGGAACCCGATTCCCCAAATCTCGCTGATCGGCCGCAGATCCCAAAGTTTTTCTTTGAAAGTCTCGGGATTCAGATATGCGATGTTCGTCGGGTTTTCCTTCGCCAGACAGTCCAACGCGACTTTAGCCAGAAACATGTTATCCCCGATGCCGCAGGTGGCGGTTATTTTGGTTTTCAAAAAGATGTCTTTGATGATCCGGCCGGCGATTTCCTCGGCCGATACCTGGTAATATTTCAGATAAGTGGTCAGATCGAGAAAGGCTTCGTCGACGCTGTACACATGAACGTCTTCCTCGGAAACGTATTTCAAATAAAGGTCATAAATCAGGCACGAGAATTCAATGTACCGCTTCATCCGCGGTTTCGCATAGATGATGTCCACATTTTTGGGAAGATCGAAGATCCGGCACCGGGACTGGACGCCTTGCTTTTTGAGATGCGGGGTGACCGCCAAGACGATCGAGCCGCTTCCCCGTTCTTTGTCTGCGACTACCAGGTCAACCGAAAAAGGGTCCAA
>CAYQUB010000089.1:0-5991 GCA_964420625.1 uncultured Bacteroidales bacterium
TTTGGCGTTTTTTTTACAATTCTATTTTATATTTGTTGCAACCATAACGTCAAATTTGGTTCGTAAGTCGTTTTTTTGGCGCCAATTCACCACCCTTTGGGTAAAACGCAACAAAAAACACCGCGTTGGCGGTGTTTGTTCTTATTCGGGGATGACGTAAATCATATCCAGATCAGCGAAGTCGCTCCATATGATCAAGTAAGCTTCATAGTTTTGAGCGGGAACGTAAATCTTGCAAGTGCTCGGAAGATGCAAAGTGCCTTTCCAGGCCACGCTGTAAGGATTGATGGCGTTCACATATAATTCTTTTAAGTTGTTTAAACGATCCAGCGAATTTTCCGCGAACGTGACCGCGGCCGTTACCTCGGCGACGTTGATGTTGACGGTGCTGAAGATGTTCGGATTTTCCGTAGAGGTAGCAGTGATGATGGCATTGCCTTTGGTCAGAGCGGAAACGACGCCTTCATACATGGAAACACTCGCCACCGCGGAATTGGTGCTGGTCCACAAGATGTCTCCGAGATCATATCCGGTGGTGGTCAATTCGATCAGGTCCGCTGCGTACATTTTCCGGGCGCCGGTAAATTCGATCGGCGTGTAAGAGTAAGTCGTGATGACGTTGCGATCAGCCGCCGGAAGGATGGTAACCGTGGCGGCGGAAGTGACGTCGGAAGTCGTGGAATCAGCAGTGACGGTAACGGTTCCGGTCCCGACGGCGGTCAATTTTCCGTTGGCATCAATGGTGGCGATGTCCCGATCGGAAGTCGACCAGGCAACGTTTTCGGAAGTGACGTTCAGCGTCTGAGTATCTCCCACGTACCAATCGCGTTTGATGGTATAACGATAGATCTCGACGGTGGTCGTGCTGGTGATGGTTTTGTCTGCTTTCGGAAGAACGGTGATTTCCGCTTCCGAATAAAGGGTCGCGTCATCTTTGTTGGTCGCGCGGACGGTAACGGTTCCCGGTGCCACCAGAGTCAACTTTCCGTTGGCCTCAATGGTCGCCACGGCCGGATCATCGGCTGACCAATCGACCGAAGCGCCGCTCGCGGACATGAAAATGGTGTCCTCGATGTAAACCCGGCGGTTGGCGTTCAGGTACATGCTGTCCCGGCTGTTCAGATAGAGCAGGTTTTCCGGGGCATACATCGCTGATTCGTCAACATTGATGGTCAGGGTCTCCATGTTCGTGCAGCTGGCAAAGGCATATTTCCCGACTTCTTTCAGACTTTCCGGAAGCGTCAGGGATTTCAGGTTTTTGGCCTGATAAAAAGCATATTGTTCAATGGTCGTCAGAGTGTTCGGAAATTCGATCGTTTCCAGTTTGCTGGTCGGAAGGGTGATGCTGAGCAAACGGAAGTAATCAAAGAAAGCGAAGTCGCCGATCACTTTGACCGGTACGCCTTCAATGGTTTCCGGAATGACGACGTTGGCGGAATTGCTGGTCGGGGCCACGATCTTGATATAATCCTGATCCGAAACTTCGCCGGTCAAACCTCCGTAAACATATTTATAATCAAAACCATCGGCGGTTTTGACCACATTGGCATAAAAATTCGCATTCGGCTGATTTCCGAGCAAGGCCATGTCATAAGCGGTGGCATTGACTTCGCTGGTAAATTTCCAGCCATAATTGGTGTCTTTATAATAATAAACGATGAATTCTTTGCGCGTCGTGTCGGACCCCAGAGTCAGACCGATGACAACGTTCGCCGCGTAATAATTTTCGTTGACGATGACGGCTTCAAACGATCGGGTCTTGATGGAATCAAAATCCGCGAAATAAGTTTCGGCGGCATTGGATTCCAAAAATAGGTTATATTCCGGCGAATCCGCCGCATAATAAACCGCGGCGACTTTTTCCAGATCCTGTGAATTCATGGCGGCAACATAACGATTCCAAAGTTTTTCGGGTGATCCGATGCTTCCGCAGCCCGCCAGGATCATCACCAAAAACAGCAGGATGGCAATTGATATTTTTTTCACTCTCGTTCAGCCTCCAAAATTTATATTTTTTTGCGGACTTTCCCGCGAATTTACATCATTTGATTATATAACAAAACCAACCCTAAATCAACTTTTTTTTGAAATCAGCGGGTTAAATTTTGGAAATAACCGGCAACCGCGATCATGGCGGCGTTGTCCGTGCAATATTTCATTGAGGGAAAAGTCAGCCGGACCTGGTCCAGTTTTCCGACTTCGGCTTTCATTCGGGCGCGAAGACCCTTGTTGGCGGCAACGCCCCCCGCGACCACGATTTGCTTGACTTGGTATTCCTTGATGGCATTGATGGTTTTTTCAACCAAAACGGTCACGACCGAGTTCTGAAACGAAGCGCAAAGATCCGCAACGTTGATGGTTTCTTTCTTCATTTTGGCGGTATTGATGATGTTGATGACCGCCGATTTCAGACCGGAGAACGAGAATTCATAACCGCTTCGGTCAACATAAACCAGAGGCAGTTTGTAAGTCGGTTCTCCCTGAAGCGCCAGATCGTCAACTTTGATCCCGGCCGGATATTCCAGTCCCATGACCCGGCCGACTTTGTCATAAGTTTCTCCCACCGCATCATCCAAGGTCTCGCCCAGGATCTCAAACCGGAAATGGTCCTTCATCAGCACCAATTGGGTATGACCTCCCGAAACGACCAGAGCCAGGAGCGGAAAGTGAAAGTCGCTTTCCAAATAATTGGCATAAATGTGACCATGGATGTGATCGACTTCAACGTACTTCAAATCATGAGCCAAAGCGAAAGCTTCGGCGGCGTTGATCCCGACCAAAAGCGATCCGATCAGCCCCGGGTGATGGGTCACGGCCACCAAATCAATCTGATCGGGGGTTATGCCCGCTTGTTCCAAAGCCTGCTCGAAAACCACCGTGATCTTCTGAACATGGTGACGGCTGGCCACTTCCGGAACGACCCCGCCATAAATTTTATGAAAATCGATTTGCGTATAAACGACGTTGGACAGTACTTCTTTTCCGTCCTTTACCACCGCCACGCTGGTCTCATCGCAACTGGTTTCTACTCCTAAAACAATCATTTGTTTACCTCGATTTTTTTGATCAGGACCAAAGCGTCGCTTCCGTCTTGATAATAACGAATTCGTTTGTGTGAAAATTCGAAGCCGAATTTTTCGTACAGATGCCGGGCGGTTTCGTTGCTCTCGCGAACTTCCAAACTCAGCATTTTTACTTTGGACATGGCACACAATTTGACCGCGAAATCCAGGATCATGGTTCCGAAACCATGTCCCTGATATTCGGAAGCAACATAAAAATTTATCACTTCCCCGGTATCATCATGGATCCATAAACCAATGTATCCCCCGACGCGCCCGTCGATCTCCAAAACCAAATAATGAGCGAACGGGTTCAGTTTCAGGTCGGAATAGATCATGTCAAAACCCAGCGAGGTTCCGAAAATGGCTTCTTCGCCCCGGACGATTTCGCCGATGTCCTTTTCTTCCAAAGGTCGGATCTGAAATTTCATAATTCTCTCCGCAAGTAATTGGGACTGAGGGAATGGATGTCCGTAACTTCGGTTCCTTTGACGTTGCGATAATCAATTCGGAAATTGCTTTCGTCAATCAGTTCATAATCATGATCTTTGATCATTTCCATGAATTGTTCCCGCGGCATGAAAACGTCGTCAATGAGCGTTTTGGCCACCCCGTCTCTTACTTCGAGCAGTTTTCCGTAACAATGGCCTTTCTTCGCGATCGAAGTTATGGCATAGCATCCGTCCTTGCCAAGGTATCCGCTTCCGAGCAGATCCAGACTGCTGATGATGTCCAAAGGCTTTTTCAGGGTCCAGGCCAAGATTTTGGCGACGGTCAGGCTGATCCTCAGTCCGGTATACGAGCCGGGTCCGATTCCGACCGCGAACCGGTCAAAATCCTTGGCCTCCAAATTGGTGTCTTTCAGTCCGCTTCGGATGGTTTCCAAGAAATGTTCGGAATGGTTATTTTTTCCTTCGATCATTCTTTCATAAAGGATCTTTCCGTCTTCCAGAAAAGCCACATAAAGAAAAATCGTCGAAGTATCCAAAATCATGGTTCGCATTATTTTATCCTCTCGATGATGTTTTCATATTCCGGATCATCGGTCGTGATCTCCAAACTTCTTTGATGATCTCCGGTGATGGCGATGTCGATTCGAAGCCGCGACTTCGGAAGCAAATATTCGATGTTGTCCGCCCATTCAATGACGCAGAGGCCGTCTTTCTCGAAATACTCTTCCAAATCGTCGTCCTGACTGGCTTGATTGATCCGGTAAACATCCATATGATAAAGCGGCATCCGTCCCTGATAGATCTTCAGGATCGTAAAAGTGGGACTGTTGATGGTGGCAGTAATTCCCAGTCCGCGTCCCAGCCCCTTGGTCAGGACCGTTTTTCCGGCCCCCAGATCGCCGCTTAGGGCAATGACCATGTTCGGTTGGGCCATCCGGCCGATTTCCTCGCCCAATTGCATCATTTCGTCAGCACTGTTGATTATTTTTCTTATTTTCATGCTTCCACCCTATTTTTATATATTATAACATGTTTTCGGGACTTTTTCACTACCTTTTCACTCATAAAAAAATCAAATATTCGCATATTTGATTTTTTGTTATCCGCTATTGCCCAAATTGAAACATGGTCACATACAGGTTTTTCAGTTCGGTTTTTTGGGCTTCCGTCAAATCTTTGATGAACGCACCATCGCCGTCCTTTAGAGTGGCGATGTGATGGGTCACGATTTCTCCGTCCCGAATGACATACAGATCGGGAACGATCAGTTTCTTGACGCCGTCGCGTTCGATGAGGTCATCGACTTTGCTGTCCAAGAATCCCAAAAGCAATTGATATTCGGTCGTATTGTCCCGCCGCATTTCGTAGATGTCCAGATAAAGGATCTTTTCGACTCCGACTTCCAAAGCGGCTTCGTTGATGATCGGGACCACGGCCATGCAAAACGGGCACTCATAGAAATCCGGATCATATGCGAACAAAACGACATTCAGCCCGGCCTTGACGGTCAAAGCTTCCGTTACTTCGTCATAATTGCTTTTGACGTAGACATGCTCGATTCCGTTCAAGACCGGATAGTCGTCTTCGGCGGTTTCGGCTTTCCCCGAACAGCCGGTCAGGATAAGTAAAAATAGCCATATCGCAATCAAACATTTCTTCATATCTTCTTATGCAATTCCTCTCGCAATTTTTCGTATCCCGGTTTTCCCAACAGCGCAAACATGTTCTTCTTGTAAGCTTCGACCCCTTCTTGGGTATATGGATTCACTCCCAGCAACGCTCCGCTGATCCCGCAACTGAACATGAAGAAGTAAGTCAGATATCCGTAATGAAACGGGGTGATCTCGGGAAGGCTGATCAGCAGATTCGGGACTTCTCCGTCCACATGAGCCATGACCGTTCCCTTCAAAGCTTGCTTGTTGATTTCATCCAGCGAATAATCGGTCAGATAATTAAGTTCGTCCCGGTCTTCCTCATCTTTCGGAATCTGGAAATTGTCCGCCGGTTTGACGATGTTCAGCACCGTTTCGAACAAATGGCGTTTTCCGTCTTGCACATACTGGCCGAGCGAATGCAAATCGGTCGAATAGGTGACCGAGGAAGGGTAGAGTCCCTGGTGATCCTTGCCTTCGGATTCCCCGAACAGTTGTTTGTACCATTCCCCAAGCCCCGCCAGTTTTGGTTCGTAGGAAACCAGAATTTCGATCAGTTTGCCCTTTTGGTAAAGGACATTTCGAACGGCCGCGTATAACAGGGCATCGTTTTCCCAAAAGTCATTTTGGGAGTAATCCGAAAAGGCCTGAGTCGCCCCGCGAATGATCTGGTAAATGTCCAACCCGGCGCAAGCCATGGGAAGCAAGCCGACCGGAGTCAAGACCGAATATCGGCCGCCGATGTCTTCGGGGATTCCGAACAACTCGTAATTGTTATTGGTGGCTTCGGTATAAAGTGCGCCCTTTCCGATGGTGGTCGTGCAA
>CAYQUB010000090.1:0-5952 GCA_964420625.1 uncultured Bacteroidales bacterium
CTTGCAGAGATGTTGAAAAAACGCATGAGATCATCAAAGAAAAACTGGCCCAAGGCTACAAGATTCTTTTTTACGGGGTTCCGGGCCATCCGGAAACCGAGGGCGTTCTGGGCTTGTCAGCGGACATCACTTTGGTAAATGATGATTCCGATCTGGCCGCCATCCCGAACGGAAATCCTAAAACGCTGCTGACCAATCAAACGACGATGTCCTATATCGACGTCCTGAACTTTTACCGAAAGATCAAAGCCCTTAGGCCCCATCTGGAACTTTTTGAAGAAGTATGCAGCGCGACCAGAAACCGGCAGACCGCGGTCATCGAAAACAAAGACAATATCGATCTTTTGATCGTTGTCGGCGACCCATTAAGCAACAATACGCGGATGCTCAAAGAGACCGCCGAGAAAAAGGCCGGGCTTACGACTGTTCTCGTTGAAAACGTTGAAGGCTTGGAGGGATTCGATTTCTCGCCTTATCAACGCGTGGGAATTACGGCCGGAGCATCGACCCCCGACGCGATCGTTGAGGAAATTATCGCCAATCTAAAAATGAAAAAACCGGTTTTCTCCTCCAAACTCACGGATGAGGATTTCCTAAATTAAGCAAGCAAAAAGGTCTCCGAGAAACCGGAAACCTTTTTTTACCATTCAAAAGGATCAATGTTTTGAGAAGCGTCCTCTTTGGCTTTTAACTTCTCAGCTTGGCCTGATGATTCTTCACAAGTTCTTTTACGATCTTATTCATTTTGGCGGTAACCAATTCCTCGGTCAGCGGTTCATTCGAAGAAAAAACCAAGTGCATCGCAATCGACTTTTGATCGCTTTCCACGTTTTCTCCGGTATAAACATCAAAGACCTGAACATCCGAAACGAGTTTTCGGTCGACGTTGCGGATGGTATCAACGATGGCTTGGGCCGGCGTGTTTTTCGAAACGACGATGGCGATGTCGCGTTCCATGCTCGGAAATTTGCTGATGGTCTGATAAACGATCGCCGGTTTTTCTTCGCCGAGGATCTTGTCCAGTTTCAATTCCGCAACGTACATCGTATCCAGGGCTCTTTCGGAAGTGAATTTCGGATGCAGGCACCCAACAAATCCGATGTTTTCTCCCTGATAATAGACCGAGGCGCTGCGGGCCGGATGCAACTCTTTGCATTCCCCATCAAGCGACCGGAATTCGGCTTCGATCCGAAGTTTCCTGAATAAATTTACCAAAATCCCTTTGATCAGGAAGAAATCGGCGTTTTCCTCTTCGTGCTTCCATGGCGTTTCCGCGAAACGGTTGGCCAAAAGAATCGACAGCGTTTCCGTGCCGTGATAAGCAAAATCCCGATAATAACTTTTACCGATTTCGAAGATCGCCAGGTCTTTCATTTTTCTGGAAAAACAATATTCCGCGTTTTCAACCAAACTCAAAGTCAAGCCTTGGCGCAGAAAAGCGTGATCCTGGGTCATCGGGTTCAATGGTTTGATGGCTTTGCTTCCCGAAACATGATTATAAGTGAAATATGAATTGTAACCTTCTTTGACCAGGGAATAGGTGAGCACTTCGTTTAGGCCCATTCCCACCAAAGCCGAACGAATGATCCGGATGGTTTTCTGAGCTTCGGTCAGGATTCCCGCGATCGAAGATTCCGGAAGGGTATTGGGAAGGTTCTCGTAACCGTGGATCCGCCCGAGTTCTTCGATCAAGTCGTTTTTGATTTTAATGTCGCTGCGGCGGTTCGGAACGCCGATCACCAGTTCCTTTCCGTCTTGGATCTCAAACTTCAGCCTTCGGAATATATCGATCATTTCCGGCTTTTTGATTTCGATCCCGAGTAATTTTGAAACGGCGGCTTCGGTGATCGGGATCCAGATCGGCGGTATTTCTTTCGTTCCCGCGAATGCCGCCGGGCCGGCGGGTTTGGCTTCAGCCAATTCCTGAAGCAGCCAACCCGCGCAAACCAAAGCTTTCTGGGTTCGGTTGATGTCAATTCCGCGTTCGTAACGGGCCGAAGCTTCGCTGCGAAGACCCAAACGTTGGGAAGTGCGGCGGATGGCCATCGGATCAAATACGGCGGCTTCGATGACGATTTTGTTGGTGGAATCAGTGATCTCGGTATCGGCCCCGCCCATCACTCCGGCGATGGCAACCGCTCTTTTTCCGTCCGTGATGACCAGATCTTCCGAAACCAGGTCCCGTTTGTTCCCGTCCAAAGTCACGATGGTCTCATTCTTAAGGGCGTTTCTGACCAAGATTTCGGATCCCAATTTTTCTTGATCAAAGGCATGCAAAGGCTGTCCAAACAAGGCGAGAATGTAGTTGGTTATGTCCACTACATTATTTATCGGCCGGACGCCAAAAGCGACCAATCGCGAAATTAACCACCAAGGAGAGGGTTTTATTTGAATGTTTTCAAAAGTTTGGGCATAATATCCGACGCAGTCCCTGGAAGCAACTTTCACATCCAGTTTTGTAGTTCCGCTTTGGTCAAGCCAGTGTTCAACCCAGGGTTTCAGCGGTCGGTCAAGAACCGCTGCGACTTCGATGGCCACACCGATCATGCTCATCAGATCGCCCCGGTTCGGGGTCAGGTTCAGATCCAAAACCGCATCATGAAGGTTCAAAGCCGTCAGGGCATTGGTCCCGGGTTTGGGTTGATCGGAGAAATAAAAGATCCCGTTTTGATATTCTTCGGGGATGAATTTCTTTTCCACTCCCAATTCCGAAAGCGAACATATCATCCCAAAGGATTCAATTCCGCGGATCTTGGATTTCTTGATCGCCAGACCGCCCGGAAGTTCGCAGCCGATCTTGGCCAGGATGATGTATTGTCCGGCCGCCACATTCGGGGCACCGCATACGATTTGCAATGTTTCGGTTCCCGCGTCGACCTGACAAACCGAAAGATGATCGGAATCCGGATTAGGGATCCGGGAAAGGACATGGCCGACGACCAGATCGGTCCCGTAAGCCATATGATCCACGTTCTCGATCTCGATCGAATGAAGAGACAAAATATGGACGAGCTCTTCGGTGCTGAGATCGGAAATATTAATGAATTCATTTAACCATTCTAATTTTACGCGCATGCCATCCTCCTAAAACTGCCTCAGGAATCGCGGATCATCGGTATAAAAATTCCGGATGTCGTCAATTCCGTAGCGAAGCATGGTGACTCTTTCGATGCCGATCCCGAAAGCAAACCCCTGGAATTCTTCCGGATCGTATCCGGACATTTTCAGAACATTCGGATGAACCATCCCGGCCCCGAGGATCTCGATCCAGCCTCCGCCCTTGCAAAGCGAGCAGCCTTTGCCCTTGCATTTAAAGCAGGTGACATCGACTTCCACGCTGGGTTCGGTAAACGGGAAAAAAGACGGACGAAAACGAACGTCGAGGTTGGTTCCGAACATTTTTTTCATTAAAACGGACAAAGTGCCTTTCAAGTCGGCCATCGTGATGTTCCGGTCGACCGCCAAACCCTCGATCTGCATGAACTGATGGGAATGGGTGGCATCGTCGTCATCGCGGCGATAGACTTTACCCGGGCAGATGATCTTGACCGGTTGGCCCTTGGATGCTAAAAGCGTCCGGACCTGAACCGGAGAAGTATGGGTGCGAAGAAGCGTGTTGGAATCAATGTAAAACGAGTCCTGCATTTCCCGGGCCGGATGGCCTTTCGGAAGATTGAGCATCTCAAAGTTGTAGAGATCCAGCTCGACTTCGGGTCCTTCCGCCAAGCTGTAGCCCATGCCCACGAAAATATCTTCCAGTTCTTCCCGCATTTGCGTGATCGGATGTTTGCGTCCGAAAGCCACCGTCTTACCCGGCAGAGTCACGTCGATCTTCTCGCTTTCCAATTGGTTCCGGATTTTGGCTTCTTCCAGGGCCCGGCCCTTTTCGGCAACTTTTTCTTCAACAAAATCTTTGAACAAGTTGATGCTCTGGCCCAAGGTTTTTCTTTCGTCGGGGCTTAATTCTTTCATTTTTGAAAGAATTTCCTGAAGCGGGCTTTTCTTTCCCAGATAAAGGGCTTTGGTTTCGTTCAGTTCATTGAATGTTTTTACGGCTTGAAGGTCAGTTTCGACCTTTAGTTTTAATTCCGTCAATCGATCGGTCATATATCCTCCTAAAAAATAAAAAAATCCTTAACTTTATTAAGGACGAAATTTCCGCGGTACCACCTTAGTTCAACATTGCTGCACTCAAACATTTGATAACGCAATTTTGTTTTGCGAGTTTGATTGGAACCGCTTCGAAGACGAATTCGCCGAAATGCCGCGTATGGGACTCACAGTCACGATCCCAATTCCCTGAAACGGGCTTGATCCGGTTACTACTTCTTTTTCATCGCTTTCACTTTTTTTACCATTATAACACCATAACTTCGTTTTATCAAGAGGTATTTTCCCAAGGGACGGGTTTTGGGTTTGACTTTGATACGTAATTGATGTAGAATTAAACAAAAAGGAGACAAAAACATGACTTACGCACCGATAGTAATCGAACGGACATCCTTGGGAGAGCGCTCATACGATATCTATTCCCGGCTTTTGAAAGACCGTATCATCATGCTCAGCGGGGAAATCGACGATGACATGGCCAATTCCGTCGTCGCCCAATTATTGTTTCTTTCCGCCGAAGATTCCGAGAAAGATATTTTCCTGTACATAAATTCTCCGGGCGGATCCATCACCGCGGGAATGGCCATCTATGACACCATGAATCTGGTGGCGCCGGACGTGGCCACCATCTGCATCGGCATGGCGGCTTCCATGGCCGCTTTCCTTCTGGCCAGCGGGACCAAAGGCAAACGGTCGGCCCTTCCGAACAGCGAGATTTTGATCCACCAACCGCTGGGGGGCGCTTCTGGCCAAGCGACCGAAATTCAGATCGCGGCCAAACACATTTTGCGAGTCAAAGAGCGAGTCAACCGCATCCTCGCGGAAAAGACCGGCAAATCCTACGATCAGATCAATTTTGATACCGAACGGGACAATTACATGTTTTACGAAGAAGCCCTGGAATACGGGATCATCGACAGCATCATGCAAAAAAAAGCTAAAGAGAAAACTCTTTAGCCCTTTTTTTATTTCAAAAATGCTCTTTGGACGCGGTGGAAAAAATCCGTGTTTTTTTTGACGATGAAAGTCACGGTCCGGTCCGACAGCCGGGTGGTTACTTTTCGCAAGTTCGAAAAATCCAACCTCACTCCGTCCGCGCTGATGAAAAGTTCGCTTCTTTCGACCGTCTTCAGTTCGATCTTTGATTCCTGGGAAAGGATCAAAGGCGCGGACAAACTTCGAAAAACGCGGTTGTTGATGGGCGCGATCTCGGTCATCTGGATGGCTTTGATCTTCGGATCGATGATGCTGCCTCCCAGCGATTTGTTGTAAGCCGTGCTTCCGGTCGGAGGCGATACCAACAACCCCGTTCCCCGGAAGGTCTCAAAATGCGACCCGTTGATGAAGACGTCGATGTTCTGAGTATGCACGGGATTGATGATCGCCAGTTCGTTGACCGCATACCCGGTGAGAGTATGGTTGTCATTGATCAGCGAATATTCCAGAATGTGAAACTCATTCAATTCGTATTCGCTTTTTTTAAGAAGTTCATACAGCATGGGCAGTTCGTCGATCTCAAAATCAGTAAAGAAGCCCAGCCTTCCGGTATTGATGCCGATGAACCGGACCTTCTCCAGCCGATCCATGTATTTGTGTATGGCAGCCAGCATGGTTCCGTCTCCCCCAAAAGAAAATATGACGTCGGGATTTAGCTCATCCCGCTCAAACGGGATGTCCAGAGGATTTTCCCGGCCAAATTGTGCGTATTTCATTGAATCACCATTTTTTCAGACTGTTCAGAAAAACATCCATTTCTTCCAAAGAAGCTTCGTCTTCCCGGACTTTTTCGACGCTGACTTCGCTCATGGCTTGTTTGATCTTGGTCATTTCCTGGTCCAATTC
>CAYQUB010000091.1:0-5868 GCA_964420625.1 uncultured Bacteroidales bacterium
TTATTAACTTAAAAATCCGGTAAAGGATCCACATGGTCGATTTCATCCGCACCAAGTCCCGAGATCCTTGAAATATTTTGTTTTCCAAGAAGAGTTTCGGGCCCAATTTTATGGCATAATGGACCAACCCCACCGGTTTGCGATCGCTTCCTCCCGATGGACCGGCGATTCCGCTGACGGTCACGCAGACATCGGCTTTGGTATTCTTAAACAAACCTTCCGCCATTTCCGAAACCGTTTCGGCGCTGACGGCTCCGAACTCCTGAATGGTCATTGGGTTGACTCCCAAATATCGGACTTTGGATTCATCGCTGTAAGTCACCAAACTCTCATGAATCACTTTTGAGGCATTGGGAACATTGATGATCTTTGAAGCCAGCATTCCCCCGGTACAGCTCTCTCCAAAAGCAATTGTAAAATGTTTGGATTCAAGCAAATGAACCAAGACTTCTTCAATCTCCTCGTTGTTGTCACTGACGATGTAATCGGCCATCAGATCGCGAAACTTGGAATCAGCCTTCACAAACAATTCGCGGTTTTTTTCCAAGCCGATCAACTGATAACGGATCTTTCCCAAACTGGCATAAGGAGCCAAAGATAACTCGGAAAACTCCTGATAAAACGGTATCAAACGTTCTTCAAAGAACGATTCTCCATTCCCCATGACGATAAATTCTTTGGAAATGAATGGGACGGAGGTCTTTTTTTGAAGATAAGGGATGACGGTTTCTTTTACCATCGGCATCATTTCAAACGGCGGACCAACCAGAATTATGTAAATTTTATGGTTCTGTTCCAGGATCGCGCCATCTGCGGTTCCCAAGCGATTTTCAATGATGACGGCTTCTTTGGGAAAGAACGCTTGTTTCAAATTGCAGGAAGCCATTTGGCCATGAAAATAATCATCCAGTACTTGTTTGGCGCCTTCATTCAATTCCATCTCAAGATGGAGGTTCTTCATCAAGACTTCTTTGGTAAGGTCATCATGAGTCGGTCCCAAACCGCCGGTGGTGATCAATATCTCACAATCTCCGTCTTTAAAGCGGTTGATCTCCTGGTCAATGCTCGCTTCCGAATCCCCGACCACAACCGTTTTTTCGACCTCGACGCCGATCTTCGCCAGTTCCTGAGCTAAAAAAGCCGCGTTGGTGTTAACAATTTTTCCGGAAAGCACTTCGTTTCCGATGTTAAGAACAATAGTTTTCATGGCATCTCTTTTCTAGACATTGAAACGGAACAAGGCGATGTCTCCGTCTTTGAAAACATAGTCCTTGCCTTCGGAACGCATTTTTCCCGCGTCCCGCGCTTTCAACAACCCTCCATAAGCAACGAAATCATCGTAAGCAATGATTTCCGCGCGAATGAATCCGCGTTCAAAATCAGTGTGAATGATTCCGGCGCATTGCGGAGCTTTCATTCCTTTTCGAAAAGTCCAGGCTTTGGCTTCTTTTTCGCCCGCCGTAAAGTAAGTTGCCAGCCCCAACAAATCATAAGTCAAACGGACCAACTGATCAAGGCCGCTTTCTTTGATTCCCAGATCGGCCAAAAATATTTCTTTGGTTTCGTCATCCAGGCCGCTGACTTCTTCTTCAATTTTGGCGCTGATGACCACGGTTCGAATGCTGTTCTGCTTCGCGTAAGCTTTGACGGTTTGAACATAAACATTATCCTGGCCCAGATCTTTCTCGGAAATATTCAAGACATAGATCATCGGCTTCATGGTCAAAAAACTGTAGTTTTTGATCAGTGCGGCTTCTTCGTCCGTCAAGGCGGCCGCTTTGGCAAATTTTCCTTCGTCTAAAACCGCTTTGATCTTGGAAAGGGCGGAAAACTCGGTTTCGGCGTCCTTTTCGGTTTTTAATTGGGCTTGTTTGGCGACTCTCGCCATCCTTTTTTCAACAACGTCCAAGTCGGCTAAAACTAATTCCAAATTGACCGTTTCGATGTCGTCAATCGGGTCGATTTTTCCGGTATAAGAAAGAACTTCCGTCCCATTAAAGCAGCGAACCACCTGGCATATTGCATCCACATCCCGAATATGCGAGAGGAACTGATTTCCCAAGCCTTCGCCTTTCGAAGCGCCTTTTACCAGTCCGGCGATATCGGTAAAAGAAACCGTAGCCCGAACGACATTGCGGGGCTTGACGATTTCGACGATCCGGTCCAACCGCGAATCCTTGACTTCGACGATTCCAACATTGGGATCAATGGTCGCAAAAGGATAGTTGGCGGCCAAAACATGCGATTTGGTAATGGCATTGAACAACGTCGATTTTCCAACGTTTGGCAATCCCACGATTCCGGCGGTTAGTCCCATTTTTATTGTTTATAACAGCCGAATGATTCGGTTGTTATGCTCCTTTCATTCGATTTGATCTGCATAGATTTTACCATAAAATTCGCTTTTTTAACAGCCATTTTTGGAATGTTTGCGTTTTTACCCTTGATGAATCGGCAGTTAGCGAGTATAATGTATAAGATTTATGTTAAAAATGGAAAAGGAGGTTTATGCACTACGATTTAATCATTCTCACCGATCGGCCTGTGCCAAGTTCCCTCTTTGAGGAAATCAATCATCTCGTCATCAGCCAAGAACGCTTTTTGGTTGACCTTTATCACCTTGACGATGGCAATAGTTTTGATTATCTGATCTTTTCGAATATTGATGCTGTTTCCTGCATCGACGTCCTTATTGATTTTGAAGCGGTGATTACCAACAACAACTTTCAAACCAGTCACGATCATATATTTGCCATCGGACCGATCAACAATTCCAAAATCAGGATTTCGGATCAGTGGAATATCATCGCTGACTTCTTAAAATATAATGAATGACGACCAAACAAAAAAACTTACCGGCTCCCCGGTAAGTTTTTTTATCAGAACGTCAATGTCAGGGTGATGGTTTCGCCATTTCGCAAGACTTCGGCTTCAATTTGTTGTCCCGAACCAACGATGATTTTTCCGAGTTCGGCTCGCAAAGCCAAGGATCGATACAAAGAAACGCCGTTGAAACATAAAATTATGTCATTGGCCAAGATTCCCCCCGCCGCTCCGACGCTGCCCGCGCCGACCTCAGTGACATATAACCCGTAAGTCACGCCTTCCGGAATCGGATAGAGCGGATCAGGAAAATCCAAAAGGTCCAAGACTTCGATGACGGTCACGCCCAGCCGAGCCCGGACCGGTTTAAGTCCCTGTTCCAGTAGTCCGACCAATCCGGAAACTACATTGCTGGGGATGGAAAATCCCATGCTGTCGATTTCGGTGGCGGCAAATTTCATGGTGTTGATGCCGATGACTTCGCCCTGAAGATTAAGAAGTGGTCCGCCGCTGTTTCCCGGATTGATGGCAACATCGTGCTGAATGTATTCAGCGTCCCAGTCATTGACTCCGTCGTCGTCGGTATCGTCAGATACATAGCGTTTCGGATGGGAAATGATCCCGAAAGTCGCGGATGAGGAATATTCGTATCCGGACGGATTTCCAATCGCGATCGCAAATTCCCCGCTTTGAAGCAAATCCGAATCCGCGAAAGCCAATGGTTCAATGTATCGGTCATGTTCGAAGTAAACAACCGCCAAATCGACTTTGTCATCATACTGCATCAAAGTTGCCGGGACTTCGATGTCTTCGGACCACAAGTAGATCTTGACCGCGTCTGATCCTTCAACCACGTGTTTGTTGGTAACCAAATAATAGCAATATTTATCAACTTCATCGAAAGTGATGATTTCATCAAGCTCATAAATGACGCTTCCGTCTTTCAGAACAAACCAAGCTTTATAAACAAAGCCGCTTCCCAAAGCATACTTTGTGTATTTTTGCGCAGTCGAATCAAAGGTGTAATTGGATACGCCCAAAATCGATCCTTTGGTCTGAGCAATGACATCGATGATGCCTTGTTGCAGATCGGTGCTGATGGAATTGTCAATGACGGTAATCTTGAAGGAGGTAAAAACTGCCGCCGTCATGGTTGAAACCGCCGAAATCACGGCTTCGCCTTCGGAAAGCCCGATTATGGTTCCATTTTCGTCAATGGCCGCAACCATCGGGTCGGATGAAGACCAAACCACGGAATTGATGCTTTCTAAAGGAAGCGCGGAAATGACCAAGCGGATGTTTTGTCCGACTTCCACTTCTGAACGTCCGATGATGGTTATTTCGGTTGGTGTTCCGACTCTTGGCAGAACGTTAACAATGAAAGAATCGGAAATTTGATTGTCCGTAAGGACGGTTACGAAAACCGTTCCTTCCGATACTCCGGTCAGACGGCCGTTTTCATCGATTGTGGCAACAGCTTGATTGTTAACCGACCAAGTGACGGTCGCCGTCGCTTCAATTGGAGTGAGAGCGTAATTAAGTTTAATGGTTTCATCAACATGAACGGTATCCGAACCGCTGATGGCGATTCCCGTAACCACCACCGGAGGGGTAACCACGGTCAGGTAAGCATAACCGGAAATTTCGGTGTTAACCGTGGAAGTGGCGGTAATTTTGACTCTTCCCGCCCCCATGGCCGTTACCAATCCGCTAGCGTCTACAATGGCCGCCAGCGTGTTGTTACTGGCCCAAGTCACCGTCTGCACGGCGGTATCTGGAGCAACATTTGCATCCAATTGCAATGTATCGCCGACCTCGAGAATGGATTGATTCCCGGGGATGACGATGGTCACACCAGTCGGAGTGTTGACATCAATGACGATCGGGTCTCCTCTATCCTTGAACCAATCGGAACAACCCGAAAAAGTCAAACTGCCAATCACCAAAATCAAAGACAAAAGTATTTTTTGAAATGTATTTTTCATGAATTAATCTCCTTATTAAAATGTGATGGTTACGTCAATCAATACTTGATCGCGATAGACACCCAAAATCACCGATCCGCCGTCCGGGGTAAGATTCAGTTCTTTTCGAAATTCATAAGCATAAAGAATGTCAACATCGTTGATGGAAACAATGACGTCGCCCTCAAACAGCAATCCCGCGGCCAGTTTTTCCAAATCGACGTCGTCAACGTACAATCCGTTGGTCACGCCTTCGGGAATGGTATTGGCCAGGGGAACATAAGTATCAGCATAATCTTCGGGATTCAGGATGACAAACAAATCAATGATCGTGATCCCCAAAGTCCGCCGAACCGGGGTCCCGCCCGTTTCCAAGTAGGGAACAGTGTATGCCACCACGTTGCTCGGGATGGCGAATCCCATATTGTCTATGTCCTCGGAGATCATCTTCAACGTGTTGATCCCGAGCAGTTTTCCTTCAGTATTGATCAAGGCGCCGCCGCTGTTTCCCGGATTGATGGCTACGTCATGTTGAATGTATTCAGCTTCCCAATCCGCGACGGAATCGCCGTCGGTGTCATCCGCCAAATAGCGCTTCGGATAAGAAACGATCCCGAAAGTCGCGGATCCATAGTATTCGTACCCGGATGGATTTCCGATGGCAATCGCGAAGCTACCTTTGGCAATGGCATCCGAATCAGCGAACTCCAATGGCTGAATGTATTTGTAATGCTCAAACTGTAAAACGGCCAAATCAACTTTGTCATCGGCCCCAAGCAAAACGGCTTCGATTTTTAACCGTTCCTCGCCGATGTAAACCTTAAGCGCATCGCTGTCTTCAATGACATGCCGATTGGTGGCCGCCGTATAAACATAGGTGTCGACCTGATCGCTGTCCATGGTCAGCGAGCAGTCATCTTCAATGGTGGCGTCTTTCATCTTAGCCTTGCATTCATAGATTACTCCGCTTCCAGTCGCTGCCAACTCCATTTGCACCGATCCCAGCGCCCGTTGGTAATTGCTGACGCCAATGACTGCCGGAGCGGCTTTTTCCACCCAACAAACCAAACACACCCAACAC
>CAYQUB010000092.1:0-5866 GCA_964420625.1 uncultured Bacteroidales bacterium
TCGGATGACCTCCATCAAGGTATCGGCTTCGCTGATGATCCGGAGGATCTCGGCTTCGGTTTCGTTATTGGGGGAGAGTTCCGCATCCGGGAAGTCTTCCAATCCGAATTCTTCGTCAAAAGCAAATTCAAAGTTGGGATGATCTTCTTTCAGATCGGATTGAAGCTGATATCGGAACGCTTTGATCTGGTTCTGATATTTCGCGTCGATCATGGACCGCGTCATTTCCGCCCGTTGGCTGACCGCTTCGGTCAGTCCGGTCAGAAAGACGCCATAACGATAATACGAATCCAAAGCGTCAACATTCAGATCCGGAAAATCCGGAAGCAGCAATTCTTCGGTGCGCTGTCGGATGCTTTCCAGCGGTTCCCGGTTCCGGACCATGATCCATAATTCGGATATGTCCGCTCCAAGTTCCGCTTCGCGGCTGTTTAAGGCGGTCAGGGCGGTTGCTTTTAAATCATCGAGGGTTTCGACTTTCGAATGGTATTCCGCCCGGAATCCCTCAATGACGCTTTGGTTGTATCCGACGGCGATCTCGTTCAGTTCTTTGACCGAAAGTTCTTTGGCAGCCTCGATGGTCAGATTGGCATCGGCGGCCCGGGCTTTTTCGATCAGCAGCATTTTCCCGACCGACAAATCAAGTTCAGAAGCCTGCTGACGGATCTGGGAAGTCGCGCTGGCAATGATGAGTTGGGTTTTCATTTCCGAAGCGGATAGATAAGCTCCGGTTTGGGTTTCGATCATTCTCCGGATCTCGTCTTCGCGGTTTTGATTGCGGTTGATGACGGTGATCATGACCGCGCCCTGGGCATCGGCCGCATCCAGATAACCGTATTCGACGGCCAGTCCGATGACGCTTTCGACGGCATCGTCAAGCGGAAGTCCGACCAATTCCAAATCGTTTTCTTCAAGCAGAAATTCCGCGTCCACGTTCATGGCCCGGTAGGAAACCACCACATTTCCGTCATCGGCTTCAAATTCCACCGACGGGTTGATGTCCAATGAGACATAGGTGTTTTCAAAGGCTTCTCCGTCCTTTTGAAAGCCGAGATAAGCAAAAGCCACGACGGCGAGCAGAAGCAGCGATAAACTGAACTGCAAGGCCGGCTTCAGATTCCAGCCGAACCGGCGTTTCGGAAGAGGGGCCGGTTTGCTTCCCCGCGGGATGATCCTCAGGATCTGATCCTTCCGGTCCGGAACGAACAAGCCGCTTTCCTGGCGAAGTTGTTTTTTCAGGTCTTTAATTTTCATGTTCGTTCCTCCTTTCCTTAGGGATATTTTCCGAAGGGATATAATCCGAAAGGATATGATCCTGAGGGATATGATCCCTTGTGCACTAATATAACAAACAAGAACCAATTTTGAACAGTAAAGTTTTTAGGCATGAAAAAAAGGACCTTTTCATTCGAAAAGATCCTCTTTGGTTTTATTTTTCGTCGGCGTAATCCATTTTGGCATAGCGCTGATACATCCGGTAACGGCGCTGAGCTTCGCGTTTGTTGGTTTCCAAAAGTTTTTCGGCTTCGGTCGGATTGACGACTTTCAGCTGGGCATAACGGGTCTCGCCCATCAGGTATTCGTCATATTTCGACCAATCCGGTTCTTTGGAATCGATGATGAACGGATTCTTCCCTTCGGCGGCCAAACGCGGGTCATACCGGAAAGTGGTCCAGTATCCGCATTCCACCGCCAGTTTGGTCTGAAGCTGGGTGGTTCCCATGCCATTTTTGATTCCGTGAGAAATGCACGGGCTGTAAGCGATGATGATCGAAGGACCCGGATAACTCTCGGCTTCCTTCATGGCTTTCAGGGTTTGGAGCTGCGATGCGCCGTGGGCGATCGAGGCAACATAAACATGGCCGTAACTCATGGCGATGGCGGCCAGGTCTTTCTTCTTGCCGGTCTTTCCGGAAGCGGTGAATTTCGCGATCGATCCGGTTTGGCTGGATTTTGAACTTTGTCCGCCGGTATTCGAGTAAACTTCGGTATCGAGGACCAAGATGTTGACGTCCTCGTTGTTGGCGATGACATGATCCAACCCGCCGTAGCCGATGTCATAAGCCCATCCGTCGCCTCCGAAGATCCATTGCGACCGTTTGACCAGATAATCCTTCAGTTTCAGGATCTCTTTGGCGGTGCTGCAATCGCAGCCTTCGCCGCAGCTGCAGTTTTCCAAAAGCGGGATCAGTTTCTTGGCGATCTTGGCCGTTTCGGCGCTGCTGTTTTTGTTATCGAGCCAAGCCTGGAATAATTCTTTGATCTCCGGTTTCGCATGTTCGCTTGAAACGGCGCCTTCCATCAGCAGGCCGATGCGGCCGCGAATGGTCTCGGTGGCCTGACGCATTCCGTAACCGAATTCGGCGTTGTCCTCAAACAGGGAGTTGGCCCAAGCCGGGCCCTTGCCTTCGCGGTTTTTGGTATACGGAGTGGCTGGGAAGGATCCGCCGTAAATGGACGAGCAGCCGGTGGCGTTGGCGATCACCATGTGATCTCCGAACAGCTGGGTGGCCAGTTTGATGTACGGGGTCTCGCCGCATCCGCCGCAGGCGCCGCTGAATTCAAACAGCGGTTGGGCAAACTGGGAGTTTTTCGGATTGGAGAATTTATCGACCAGATCCGCTTTATAAGTGACGTTTTCATGAAAATATTTGGCGGTTTGGTCATCTTTGTTGGCGATGGCTTCATCAAGAGGAACCATCCGGAGCGCCTTTTCAACCACCCCGCTGGCATTCTTCTTGCCCGGACACTGATTGACGCAGACTTCGCAGCCGGTGCAATCGGCGATCGAAACGACGATCGAGAATTTCAGGCCTTCCAAACCTTTTCCCTGGGCGTCAAGATACTTGGCTTCTTTCGGAGCGTTCTTGACTTCCTCAGCCGTGGAAAGGAACGGACGCATGACCGCATGCGGACAAACGAAGGCGCACTGATTGCATTGGATGCAGCTCTCTTTGAACCATTTCGGAACAAAAGCAGCGGTATAACGTTTTTCGTAAGCCGCGGTCCCGCTTTCCATGGTTCCGTCTTCATAACCTTTGAAGGCAGATACCGGCAGATCATAGCCCTGAATGGCGTTGACCGGAGCGGCGATTCTCTGAATGTAATACGGAGTCTTCGGATCAACGGTCTTGATCTCGCTCGGAAGATTGCTCCAAGCCGGATCGACCGCGATCTCTTTCAGCCCTTCGGCCCCGATCTCGATGGCTTTGTAATTGAGATCAACGACGGCCTGGCCTTTTTTGATGTATGATTTATAGGCATATTTCTTCAGCAAGTCCTGAGCTTCCTCATACGGGAGGATCTGCTCGTTCAGTTTGAAGAACGCGGATTGCATGATGGTGTTGGTCCGATTCCCGAGCCCGATGTCATGGGCCAAAGTGACGGCGTCGATGACATACAGTTTGGCGTGTTTGTCCGCCAAAGCTTTCTTAAACGAGTTTGGCAGGAACTTGATGAGATCGGCTTCCGATTTGGAAGTGTTCAGCAGGAAGCGGCCGCCCTCTTTCAGTTGGGTGAGCATATCGAATTTTTCGACGTAAGTGTCCAGCGAGCAGGAAATGAATCCGGCTTTGGCGACCAGATAAGTCGAACGGATCGGTTTCTTTCCGAAACGCAAATGGCTGCGGGTGACGCCGCCCGATTTCTTGGAATCGTAAGCGAAGTAAGCCTGAGCGAAATAGTCGGTATTGTCACCGATCAGCTTGATGGTGTTGTGATTGGCGCCGACGGTCCCGTCGCTTCCCAATCCCCAGAAGATCAGCTGGCTGACGCCTTCGCCGGATACATCGGTGTGGTTGGTCAGCGGCAGTGACAAATGGGTGACATCGTCATTGATGCCGATGGTGAAGGAATTGAGGGCTTTATCGCCTTTGGCCAGGTTCTCATAAACGGCGAAGATCTGCGCCGGATTGGTATCGCGGCTGGACAGTCCGTAACGGCCGCCGATGATGATCGGCGCATTCGGCTGATTGTAAAAAACGGATTTGATGTCCAAATACATCGGTTCGCCTTCGGCTCCCGGTTCTTTGGTCCTTTCGATGACCGCAATGCGTTTGACGGTCTTCGGAATGGCGCGCCGGAAATGTTTGACCGAGAACGGACGATACAAATGCACGTTGACCAGTCCGACCTTCTTGCCTTCTTTGAGCAGCTGGTCGACGACTTCTTTGGCGCATTCGATGACCGATCCCATGGCAATGATGATGTCAGTGGCATCTTTGTCTCCGTAGTAAACAAACGGAGCATATTCGCGGCCGGGGACCTTGGAGATCTCGTTCATGTAGTTTTCCACGATGTCCGGGATGGCCTCATAAAACTTATTCTGAGCTTCGCGGTTTTGGAAATAAACGTCATCGTTTTGGGCCGACCCTTTGGTGGTCGGATGATTCGGGTTCATGGCCCGGGCGCGGAAAGCATCCACGGCCTGGCGATCAAGCAAACGGTCGAAGACTTCGTAATTCATGACTTCGATCTTTTGAATTTCATGGCTGGTTCGGAAACCGTCAAAGAAATGCAAGAACGGAACGCTGGACTTGATGGCGGCCAAATGGGCGATGCCGGCCAGATCCATGACTTCCTGAACGCTCGCGGACGACAACATGGCCCATCCGGTCTGACGGGCGCCCATGACGTCAGAATGATCTCCGAAAATGGAGAGGGCGTGGGTGGCCAATGTTCGGGCCGCAACATGCATTACGCCCGGAAGCAGTTCTCCCGAGATCTTGTACATGTTGGGGATCTTAAGAAGCAAGCCTTGGCTGGCGGTGAAAGTGGCGGCCAAAGCCCCGGTTTGCAAAGCGCCGTGAATGGCTCCGGCGGCTCCGGCTTCCGATTGCATTTCCACGACTTTGACGGGAACGCCGAATAAATTCTTTTTGCCTTTGCTGGCCCAGTCATCGACGTATTCCGCCATCGGGGATGACGGCGTGATCGGATATATTCCGGCCAATTCGGTAAAGGCATAGGAGGCCCAAGCCGCGGCTTGGTTGCCATCCATGGACTCAAAAACCTTTTTAGACATTTTATTTTCCTCCATTAAATTATTATGTATTATATCATATCTTTTCGATTATCTCAACCGGAACCGGAGCTTTTTCTTATGAAACCCTTTTTATACGGTTCGGAGATATTCAAATTGTTTTTGCATTTCTTTGATCAGGGCATAAACTTTTTCTTTGATCGTAAACGGAATCTTGAGATCCCGGCGAAAAAGCAGTTTGGTGATGATGGCGGTAAAGGCAATGGCGTCGATCTCCAGCTGCTGGTTCAGGAACAGTTCCTCATCATGGATCGGTTGGATGTAATGAGCAAATTCCTGTTTCCAGACGGCTACGGTTTCCGGTTCTTCTTTGGAATCGGCTCCCGCGAGCACCTGACACCATTGGTAAGCGTGTCTGGTCTCATGCATGATGGCCGCAGACAATTCCAGATCATCGAGTTTTCGAAGCATGTCTTCGTTGACGTTGATCTGATAGTGTTCTTTCGAAAACAGGCAGAGCACTTCCGAATATTCTTCGGGGAGCTTCAGATACGTGATCTTGCAAAGCGGTATTCTCAAAATGTGCGACGTCGTGGTAATGATTTCGGCGATGAGTTCTTTCTTCGTGTTTGTCATGTTTTTTAGCCTCAGCGCCTAATTATATCAAAACTTTCGGAAAAAAGAAAGACTAAGCCATTTTAGAATACCCAAAAAAGATCCTTTTCAAAAAACCGCCGGCTCTTAACAATCCGCAAAATTAATGCTATAACCCGACTTTTGCAGTTGTTAAAAACTAGAAAAGGTAAAATTGAAAGTATCGGCATTATATTTGCAAACGTCAACATGAAATTAGGTCACCTCAGCAACATGAAATTAGGTCACTCT
>CAYQUB010000093.1:0-5839 GCA_964420625.1 uncultured Bacteroidales bacterium
GGATCGGAAAACCCGGGAATTTGGTTGTAGGCGCAAATATTGCGGGATTTTTAAAAGTTTATGAAGCTATGAAGGCTCAAGGAGTAGTATAAAAACAGATGGCAAAAAAAATCAGTAATGCCAATGATAAAAGTTACGCAAGACTGATTCAAGAACCCAAGTTCGCCGAGTTGCTGGGAGAATTCCTGATCGAAGGCGAACAAGTGGTTGATTCTTTGAAATCAGCCAAAGAAGGTGTCGTTTTTACCACCAAGAGAATCATCGTTTGCAATGCCTCCGGATTTTTGGGGAAGAAAAAAGAGTTCAGTTCGGTACCTTTTAGCCGAATAAACACTTTTGTTCTTTCTTCAGCCAAGGATTTGGAATCGCACGCCAAACTGGATTTGGGTTTCTTTGGGACGCCCAATCTCCATTTTGAGTTCGCGGGGAAATCGGAAATCAAACTGATCATGAAATACATCAGCGAAGCGGTACTAAAGTAGAAAGGGAAAAAAATCAATGCTATCAGATATTGAAATCATCAACCAAGCAAAATTGGTGGAAATGAGGAAAATCGCTCGCCATTATGGATTAAAAGACGAAGAACTTTACTTGATTGGCAAACATCTGGCGAAAGTCGAACTCAGCGCTTTCAAAAGATTGGAGAACAAAAAAGACGGAAAACTCATTTTGGTTTCCGCCATTACCCCGACTCCGGCTGGGGAGGGAAAGAGTACGACCCTCATCGGCATGGTCGACACTTTAAACAAAATGGGCAAAAAATGCATCGGAACCATTCGCGAACCGTCTCTGGGGCCGGTTTTCGGAGTCAAAGGCGGAGCGGCCGGGGGCGGTTATTCGCAGCTTAATCCGATGGTCGACATGAATCTTCATTTCACCGGCGATTTGCACGCCGTCACTGCCGCCAACAATCTGGTCAGCGCCGTCATCGACAACCATATTTTTCAAGGCAATGAACTCGGGATCAATCCAACCAAAGTGGTGTGGAAACGCTGCATCGATCTGAATGACCGGGCCCTTAGGAAAGTGACGGTGGCTTTGGAATCCAAGAAGGAGACCCCGCGGGAAGACGGCTTCAACATCACCGCCGCCAGCGAGATAATGGCCAGCCTTTGCCTTTCGGACAACTATCATGCGCTTCGGGAACGGTTGGACCGGATGATCGTGGCCTATGATTTCAGCGATAAGCCGATCACCATCAAAGATTTGAAGATCACCGGATCGTTGTTGGTTTTGCTTAAGAACGCTTTAAAACCAAACTTGATCCAAACTTTGGAAAACAACCTTTTTATTTGCCATGGCGGACCGTTTGCGAACATCGCTCATGGATGCAACTCGATATTGGCCACCAAACTGGCTTTGAAACTGGCCGATTACGTCGTTACCGAAGCGGGATTCGGCGTGGACCTGGGAGCCGAAAAGTTCCTGGACATCAAATGCCAGGAAGCCAAACTGAATCCGAGCCTAGTCATCATCGTGGCGACCATCCGGGCCTTAAAGTTCCATGGCGGATTGGATGCGGCGGATTTGAAGACTCCGAACGTTGCGGCTTTGCAAAGAGGAATCTGTAATCTGGAAAGACATTTGGAGACCATCAAAAAATTCAACCTTCCGGCGGTTGTAGCTTTAAACCGTTTTGAAAGCGATTCGAACGAAGAAATCGAGTTCATCATGAATTGGGGAAAAGAACACCAAGTCGATGTAGCTTTAAGCGAAGTATTTGCGAAGGGGTCGGCGGGGGGGATGGATCTGGCGGAAAAAGTTCTTAGAAACATTCAGCCGCGCCGGAAATACCATCCTTTGTACGATATCCATGAGTCGCTGTTTACCAAGATCGAAAAGATCTGCGTCGAAGTTTACCATGCCACCAGCATCGAATACGCTCCGGAAGTTTTCGAACAGATCAAGAAGTACAATCAGGGCAATTATCAGGAGTATTATGTTTGCATGGCCAAATGTCAGACCTCGGTCACGGACAATCCGAAGATCGCCGGGGTTCCGAAGAACCATACCATTCACATCCAAGAAGTCCGTTTGGCCGCCGGTTCCAAATTTTTGGTTTGTCTGACCGGAAGCATCATGACCATGCCGGGATTGAACAAAGAACCGCAAGCCATCAAGATCGATATGGATGACGACGGAAACGTCACCGGTTTGATGTAAAACCATAAATAAATATGGTCATTAGCCAGATTTGGCATAATTTCAAAAAAACCAGGCCTGATTTTCAAATCCAAGAAAATCCGGCCTGATTTTCAAATCCAAGAAAATCCGGCCTTTTTTTATTTGGGCCGGGGCTGGATTTTTAGTCAATGTTGAATCAAACGGGCGGTTATGTTATAATCAAACCAAGGATAGCGGTTTTAGCGGGTGACGAATATGAAAAAAGCGCAAATTCTATTGGTTTTGTCATTTTTGGTTTTCTTCCTTTTCGCTTGCTCGCCAACCAGAAAATTCGATGTTGTTTTTGAACCCAACGGCGGGGTCTGGACCGGCGGGGGACCGCTTGTTCAAAAAGTGCCTTTCGGGGAAGCGGCCATTGTTCCTTTGGTGGAAAGGAAAGGATACGATTTTCTGGGCTGGTCCGCCGATTTTTCGGAAGTATCCTCCGATCTGAATGTTTCCGCGTCTTGGGAGATCCAGACCTTTAAGGTTCAGTTTGAAACGGATGGCGGGATTTATGACGGTCTGGGCGGGCCGCTGATGCAAACGGTCAATTACCATGAAAGCGCCGTTCCGCCGACCCTTACCAAAACCGATTTTGTGTTTGCGGATTGGTCGGTCGATTATTCTTCGGTGTCCGAAGATTTGATGGTTTTTCCGCTGTGGCGCCATTATAACGGCGATGAAATCTGTCAAATGATGGGAACTGCCGTGGTTGAGATCTTTGCTTATGGAAAATTTGAAGAGCAAATCCGGGTCGGATCGGGTTTCTTCCGGAGCGCGGATGGGGAAATAATCACCAATTTTCACATTATCGCCGGAGCGTATTACCTGAAAGTTAAAGTATCCACCGGAAAGATCCTGGAGGTAACGGGGATACTTGGTTACAGCATCGCCCTTGATTTGGCCATTCTGAAAGTAGATTACGAGCCGATCAAATATCTCACCCCAACCGAGCAGGGATTGGAAGCAGGGGGAAACATTTTCGCAGTCGGAAGTTCGCATGGCACCTACACGACCTTTACTTCCGGATTCATGACCGATACCTCGCAATACATCCGGGGAGTCGAATGCCTCAAGACCAATGCTTTGGTTTACTATGGTAACGACGGAGGTCCGCTTTTTAACGAATACGCCGAAGTGATCGGCATCAATTCCGTTTCATTGAATTCCGAAAACGGAGTTTATTACGCCATCAAAATGAACCAGTTGGAAAAGGTCGACGGTTCCGTCGAGAAAACCGTCATTGAAGTTTACGTGGAAAACGAATATTATACCATTTTGCCTTTTGAATACAACGCTCCGGAATGGGAACCGAATGACATAAAAACACAAGCCAACTTCGTCGCCAACGGCACGACCATTTCCGGGGAAATGCCGGATGCCTGGGACAATGATTACTTTCGAATGTACATAAAAAGGGCGGGCCTGTTGGTGGTTTTGCTGATTCCCACCTATTTCGTCGACGTCAATTTCTTTACGGTGGTGATCCGAAACAATTTAAACGGAGCTTTGGCGATCGGTGAAGTGGCTTATTTGGATGATTATTCGGAAGTCGTCAAAGCGGAATACCGCTTCAGCGAAGAACAGCTCATCTTTGTTTCGGTCGGGCTCAAAACTTCTTATCCATGGATGGAGAGCGCCCCTTATCATGTTTTCTTCTACGTTAAATACGATTGAGAAATCGGAAAGTCAAAAGTCCGTTCAAATGCGAACGGACTTTTGTATATTTATCTTTGGTTTATCATGGCAATGAAGTACTGGTGAACCGTTGGGTCGGAAGTAAGTTCGGGATGAAAGGCGGTAACCAGCTGGTTGCCTTCCCGGGCAGCGACGATCTTTCCGCCGACTTGGGCCAGGATCTTGACATTCTTCCCCGTTTTTTCGATGTACGGGGCGCGAATGAAGACCATGGGAATTTTGGTGCCGTTGAAGGTTTCATGGGCGAGGAAACTTCCGAGTTGTCTTCCGAAAGCATTCCGGACGACGGTGATGTCCATGGTGGCGAAATGAAGTCGTTCCTCGTTGGTGAACTGTTTCGCGAGCAGGATGGCACCGGCGCAGGTGCCGAAAACCGGAAGACCGGACACGATCATTTGGCGCAGTCCATCATAAAGATCAAGGTCGCGAAGCAGTTTTCCCATGACCGTGCTTTCTCCGCCGGGAAGGATCAGCCCGTCAAAAGGAACCAGCAAATGGGATTTTTGGCGGATCTCGAAATACTCGACTCCCAGTTTGTTTAAAACCTGTTCATGTTCAAGAAAAGCCCCTTGGAGAGCGAGAATCCCGATTCTCATTTATTTTCCTCGTTCCGCCATCAATAACTTGATTTCCTGTTCATTGATCCCGACCATCGCTCCGCCCAAATCTTCGGAAAGCTCAGCCAAGATTTTTGGATCATGGTAATTGGTTACGGCTTTGACGATGGCGGCCGCGCGTTTGGCCGGGTTGTTGGACTTGAAGATCCCGGAACCGACAAACACGCCTTCGGCTCCGAGCTGCATCATTAAAGCCGCATCCGCCGGAGTGGCAATTCCCCCCGCCGCAAAATTGACGACTGGGAGTTTGCCGTGATCATGCACATGGCGGACCAGGTCATAAGAGACCATCAATTCTTTGGCAACGGCGTAAAGTTCATCTTCGCGCATCGAAACGATCTTTTGGATCTCGCTTTGGATGATGCGCATGTGGCGAACGGCTTGAATGATGTCTCCGGTTCCCGGTTCGCCTTTGGTGCGGATCATGGCCGCGCCTTCGCCGATTCGCCGGAGGGCTTCGCCAAGATCTTTGGCTCCGCAGACAAACGGAGCTTTAAATTTGGTTTTGTCGATGTGATGCAGATCATCGGCCGGGGACAACACTTCGCTTTCATCGATGTAATCGATGTCCAAAGCTTCCAGGATCTGAGCTTCAACGAAATGACCGATCCGGACTTTGGCCATGACCGGAATGGTTACGGCGGCTTGAATGCCTTTGATCATTTTCGGATCGCTCATTCGAGAGACGCCGCCAGCGGCGCGGATGTCCGCGGGAATTCTTTCCAAAGCCATGACGGCGCAAGCGCCCGCATCCTGGGCGATTTTGGCTTGTTCCGGGGAAGTGACATCCATGATGACTCCGCCCTTAAGCATTTGGGCGAGTTGCTTATTTAATGAATAACGTTCGTTTTCCATTGTGACCTCCTGTTGTCATTGACAATAATGGTGAAACATACTATAATTATATCGAAATCTGGTATTAAATAAATACTCAGTATTTTAAAATTTTATAATATCAGTTTGGAGAAAACATGTTAACGGTTTACTTTGAAAAACCTTCTAAAATACCGATGTACCGCCAATTGTATCAGCACATCAAAAAGCAGATCGAGAGCGGGGGACTTTCGGCGGGGGAGAAGATGCCCTCGAAACGGAAACTTTCCGCGCATTTGAAGATCAGCCAAATCACCGTCGATGCGGCTTATCAGCAACTGGTCGTGGAGGGGTATCTTTGGGCCAAACCCAAGAGCGGTTATTACGTGGAAAGCTACGACTCGGGATTTCTTTTGGGAAAATCTCCCAAAAAACCGGATTTATCCCGGAAAATCCCGCCCGCTCCGACTTTTTTATACGACTTCCAGACGAATGTGGTGGATTTTCGTTTGTTCCCGAATACCACTTGGGCCAAATTGGCCCGC
>CAYQUB010000094.1:0-5798 GCA_964420625.1 uncultured Bacteroidales bacterium
GACGAAACCGGATACATTTTGGAACCATATCTCTTTTACCTAAAGGCCGGTGACAATACCATTACTTTGGAATCGATCCGCGAATCCATGGCCGTCGTTTCCATCGGCGTCACTTCTTATTCCGAACAATCCAGTTACGAAGCATACCGGGCTGACCTCGCGGCTTTGGGCTTTAGCGAAGTCGCCTCATTAAGCAATGACCTGCACATTGAAGGCGAAGATGCCAGCGAAAGAACCTCCCCGACCCTTTATGCGATCGGCGACCGGACGGACCCGCTGAACACTCCGATCGATATCGTAAAAATCCGACTCAATGCCATCGGCGGAAGCAAATGGACTTCGCCGGGGGATGTCATAACCTGGGAGGTCGACATGACCGGTCAGGAATCCGGACTTTATTACCTCAGTTTCCGCTCGAAACAAAATGTTTCCCGCGGGTTGTTCTCAACCAGAAGAATTTATGTCAACGGGGCCATTCCTTTCCTGGAAGCCAATTGCGCCCGTTTCTCTTACAGCAGCGATTTTCAGATCGTTACTTTGGGAAGCGAGACCGAACCGTATGCCTTCTATCTGGAAGGCGGAAAGGTCAATACCATTTCTTTGGAATCCACGCTTGGAGAATACGGCGTCCCGGTCAGCGAAGTTCAGGGCGTCATTAACCAACTGAATGATCTGTATCTGCGGATCATCGCCGTCACCAGTTTAAGCCCCGATCCTTTGATCAATTATTACCTTTACGGGGAAAATGCCCGGGTTGAAGGAACGCTCGAAACTTTTGAAAACTGCGCGGACATTTTGGAAGAAGTCGGAAAGAGCATCACCGCCATTTCCGGCGAGAAGAGCGACAAGACCGCCGTTTTGGACACCATGCGCTATCAGCTTCGGGAACTCGTGGAGAAACCGCGGACCATTCAGGAAAAACTGACCACCTTCTCCAAAAACCTTTCCTCGCTGGGAACCTGGATCAGCGATGTGAAAGAGCAAGCCTTGACGGTCGAATGCCTGTGGGTCCACGACTCGATGGACGACCTTCCGCAGGCCAGCTCCAATTTCTTTTCGGGGACCTGGTTTGGGATCCGCAGTTTCTTAAAATCATTCTTCTTTGATTATGAAGAGATCGGAACCATTGCTACCGTCGATACCGGCAAAGAAATTGAAGTCTGGTTTCTGACCAGCGAAACGACCGGCCGCGAACAAGCCAATTCGATCAGCACGCTGATCAGCAATACGTTTACCGAACAATACGGGATCAACGTCAAATTGAAAGTTGTTACCGCCGGCGTCCTTTTGCCTTCCACTTTGGCGGGAACCGGACCGGACATCGCCATCAACGTGGCCAACGGCCTTCCGGTCAACTACGCGATGCGCAATGCCATCATGGACATTTCCGGATTCGAAGAATTCTATGAAGTGACCGGCATTTGCACCGCCGCCAGCGCCGAAGCCGGAAACTGCACGGCCGCTTATCCGAATGACCAATATCAGTTCATGGACAGCGCCATGGTCCCTTATGAATTTGACGAGGGCTACTACGCTTTACCGAATACCCAATCGTTTTTGGTCATGTTTGTTAGAAATGACATTTTCGAAGCCCGCGGCTGGACGGTCCCGGAAACCTGGCGAGAAGTCACCAGTCTGGTCACCGAACTTTCCATTTCCAACCTGCAGTTCTATCTGCCGGTCACCGCTTCCGGAGCTTCGAGCGTCGTCAATCAGGTTTTCGCTTCGATGCTCTATCAAAAAGGCGGGACTTTTTACCGCAACAACAACCGCGAATCCAATTTCGATACCGAGGAAGCCATGCAGGCTTTTGAGGAATGGTGCAAATATTACACCGATTACAGTTTCCCTCTGGCCGCCAGTTTCCTGAACCGGTTCCGGACCGGGGAAACGCCGATCGGGATCGCTTCTTATGAATTGTTCAACACCCTGACGGTTTTCGCTCCGGAGATCGCGGGGAAATGGAGTTATGCTCCGCTTCCCGGAACTTATGACGAAAACGACGTTTTGAACAACAGCGGGGCCGCTTCGGGCTCTTCCATCGTCATGATGAAAAACAGCAATGATCCCGAGTCGGCTTGGGACTTCATGCGCTGGTGGGTTTCGAAAAACACGCAAACCAGTTATGCCCGGGAATTGGAATCGATTCTCGGCGCCGCGGCCCGTCATAACACCGCCAACGTTTTGGCTTTCCAAAATCTGCCTTGGACGCGCGAAGAACAGGACATTTTGATTTCGCAATGGGAAAACAGCATCGGCGTTCCCGAGGTTCCGGGCGGATACTATACCGGCCGCAATCTGGAAAATGCCTTCCGGGAAGTTGTCAACAGCGATGCCAACCCGCGCGAGACTTTGTCTGAATACGTGGCCTTGATCAACGCCGAAATAACCAAAAAACGCGAAGAATTCGGTTTGGAATAAGGAGGACTCAAGAATGAACAGTCAAGAAACCATCGCTTCCCCAGCCGAAAAACTTAGTCTTATCAAAAGGTTCCGTCTTTGGAGAGAAAAGAAGCGGATTCAGATCGACAAGTGGAGCCGAAAAAAACCGTTCCGCCGGAAAATGTATCTGAACCGTTCTTTGTACGCCATGATGACCCCTTACCTGCTTTTGTTTTTTGCCTTCACGGTCGCCCCGGTCGTCATGAGCTTCATGCTCGGGTTCACTTACTTCAATATGTTGGAAACGCCGAAATGGGTCGGATGGGACAATTACATCAACCTGTTTCTCAATGACCCGATCTTCATCACCGCCGTTAAAAACACTTTGATCATCGCCGTCATTACCGGACCGCTCGGGTACATCCTGGCCTTCGTGTTTGCCTGGCTGATCAATGAACTGCCCGGGAAGCTGCGCGCCGTCATCACCCTGGTGTTCTATGCGCCGTCCATCGCGGGCGGAGCCGTTACCATTTGGGCTTTGATCTTTGCGAGCGACATATACGGATATGCGAATGCGTATCTGCTCAGCTGGGGCCTCATTTCCGAACCGATCACCTGGCTTCAGAATGCCAGCTATATTTTGCCGATCGTCATCGTCGTCCAGTTATGGATGAGCTTGGGAGTCAACTTCCTGTCGCTGATCGCCGGACTGAAAGGCATCGACAAAAACCAATACGAAGCCGCCGCCGTGGACGGGATCAAAAACCGCTGGCAGGAACTTTGGTACATCACCCTGCCAAACATGCGCTCGATCCTCATTTTCGCGGCCGTCATTCAGATTTCCGGCGCCCTGGGCGTCGGAGCCATCACCACGGCTTTGGCGGGCTTCCCGTCCGTAGCTTACGCCGGGCATACGATCGTCAACCATTTGCAAGATTACGGATCGATCCGCTATGAAATGGGTTATGCTTCCGCGATCGCCACGATCCTGTTCCTGGTGGCCATTTTGCTTAACCAAGTAATTCGCAAAGCGATCAGAAAGGTGGGATCATGATGCCTGAGCAAGTAAAACTAACAGCGGAAGAAGAAAAAGATCTCACCCGTAAACAAAAACGGAACGAAAGAAAATCGAAAATGATCGATTCCCGTCCGTTCGCGGAGATCACTTCCTTCAAGATCGCTTATAAATCGAAAAAGAAAAAACGGCTCAACCGATCCAAGACCGGCGATGCGCTGCTGTTCATTTTCCTGGCCTTAAGCGGATTTTTAAGCATTCTGCCGTTAGTCCTCATTGTCAGCAACGCCTTCAAACCGCTGGACGAGATCTTCCTCTATCCGCCAAACTTCATCGTTCAGCATCCGACCCTGGATAACTTCCGGGATCTGGGCGTGGTTTTGGGAACGTCGCTGGTTCCGTTCTCCCGTTATTTCTTCAACACCGTCTTAGTCACGGTCGTGGGCACGGTCGGACATCTGATCATTTCCTCGATGTGCGCCTACCCGTTGGCTAAGTACAAAATCCCGGGCCGGGGCCTTATCATGGGTTTGGTCACTTATTCCTTGATGTTCCCGTCCTCCGTTACCGGGATCCCCAACTACATGATCCTGAACTGGTTCGGATTGATCGATACCTACTGGTCGATCATCCTGCCGGTCGTCGCTTCATCGCTCGGACTGTACCTGATGAAGCAATTCATGACCACCGTGCCGATGAGCCTGATCGAATCCGCGAAGATCGACGGCGCCGGCGAATTCAAGATTTATTGGAAGATCGTCATGCCCTTGGTCAAACCGGCTTCCATTACTTTGGTCATCCTCAATTTCCGATCCTTGTGGGCGGCGGAAGGATCCACCTACATTTACCGCGAAGATTATAAGATGCTCAGTTATGCCTTAAGCCAGATCGCCAGCGCCGGCCCGGCCCGTCAAGGGACTTTGGCCGCCGTTGCCCTGATCATGATCATCGTTCCGATCGTCATGTTCATCATATCGCAAAGCAATATGATCGACACCATGGCCCATTCGGGGATGAAATAGGAGGCAGGCATGAAAAAGTTTTATAAATTTATGATCTTGTTTCTGCTTATTTTCCTCCTGATCACCGTTCCCAAAACCGAGGCCGCGGTCGGTTATACTTACTCGCACAGCGGCGAACCGATCTATTCGACCGTCGGGCTGGCCTCATCTACGAGCGGGATCTACACCGTCATCAGCGATCAATGGACCAACGGGTCCGGAGAGGCGCTGCTGGCCAGCGAATTCACCAGCCCGGAGGACTTGTTCCTCTATCCGGAAGAAGACAATCTGGGAAATGTTTCGGACATCATTTACATCGTCGATTCGGGATCGAACAACCTGTTCGTGTTTGACGAAAACATGCGTTATCAGTACAAAGTGACCGAATACGAGATCCGTCCCGAAGATTTTTCCGACGAAGAAGTTTTAAACATCAAGACCGCTTTTACGGATAACAGCAACACCACCACTTCGATTAAATTCACCGAATATTTGCAAAAGAAGAGCATGAACCTGGCGGATTTCCGCGCCATCGAGGAGATCCCTTACGCCATGCGGACCGAAGCGCAAAAGTTTTATCTGGACTGCTTCGGCTTAAGCGGCGTTTACCGGAATGTCCGTCCGGCCAGAAACCCGGACGGGACCACCGTTCGCGGCGTTTACCAGGACCTCATTTACCTTTCGGATAAAAGCAATAACCAAATCGTCATCGTGGACGCGAAAGACTACCATGTCGTGCAGGTCGTGACCAGTCCGACCGACATCAGCTTCGCCGGAAAAGTATTCATGCCGGTGAAACTGGTGACCGACGTTGCCGGCCGAATGTTCGTCATTTCCGAAGGCGTTTACGAAGGCATCATGCAAATGTCCTACGAAGGCCGGTTCAGCAGTTACATCGGCGTCAACTATGTCAGCATGACTTTCTGGCAGGTTTTCTGGAGAAAGTTCATGACCGATGAACAGCTGGCTCAAACCGAAACCATCCTGAATACCATTTTTACCAGCCTGACCATTGACGACGAAGGCTTCATTTATGCGACTTCCCGGGCCGTCAACGATACCGATGACACGACGATGATCAAACGGATCAATCCGTCCGGGAAAGACGTTCTGACCAGAAACGGATATTCGGTGCCGAAAGGCGATCTGGTCTACATCAAAACGGGGACCGATGTCTCCGTGCGCGGACCATCGCGTTTCTCGGCGGTCGCCGTCAATGATTACGGAGTCTATACGCTGGCCGACGGAAAAACCGGCCGGCTGTTCACTTACGATGACGAAGGTAACCTCCTGTACATTTCCGGCGGAAGCGGAAATGAACTGTCCGACCTGAACAATCCGGTTGCCGTCCGATATCAAGGCGACAACATTCTGGCCTTGGATAAAGAAAATCAATCCGT